>NZ_JAPWBR010000021.1:0-33781 GCF_041433555.1 Granulicatella sp. 20925_1_45
ACACCCTGTAGCTTTCACTACAGGGTGCTTAAAGTCACAGATTATTCATTTGTGTCTTCTTCAGAAGTTGCTGGTTCCCCAACTAAACCTTCTGTTTGTTCCACTGGTAATACTGGTTCTGAAGTACTTGTTTCCATATTGCGGTAACGAGCCATACCTGTACCAGCAGGGATGATCTTACCGATGATAACATTTTCTTTCAATCCTAGTAAGTGGTCTTTCTTGCCGCGGATAGAAGCATCTGTCAAGACACGAGTTGTTTCTTGGAATGATGCAGCAGACAAGAAGCTGTTTGTTTCTAATGAAGCTTTTGTAATACCTAATAATACAGGACGAGCTGTCGCAGGTACTTCACCGTTCATGATTGCAGAACGGTTACGTTCTGTAAAGTCTGCAATATCAAGTAATGTTCCTGGAAGGATTTCAGTTGAACCTGGATCCATTACGCGAACTTTACGTAACATTTGACGAACCATTACCTCAACGTGTTTATCGCCGATTTCTACCCCTTGCATACGGTATACTTTTTGTACTTCACGTAATAAGTAGTTTTCAACTGATAATACATCACGAACACGTAATAATTCTTTAGGATCGATAGAACCTTCTGTTAATGGAGCACCACGATCGATGATTTGTCCTTCTTCCACTTTTAGACGAGCTGTAAATGGAACTGTATAAGAACGAGTATCTGTAGAACCTTTAATCGTAATTTCTTTTGTACGACTTCCAGCATTTTCTTCGATAGAAACTACTTCACCCGCTACTTCACTGATTGTCGCAACCCCTTTAGGATTACGCGCTTCGAAGATTTCTTGGATACGAGGTAAACCTTGAGTAATATCGTCTCCGGCAACCCCACCGGTATGGAACGTACGCATTGTTAACTGTGTACCAGGTTCCCCGATTGATTGAGCGGCAATTGTACCAACTGCTTCCCCAACTTCAACTTCTGAACCTGTAGCTAAGTTACGTCCGTAACAGTATTTACATACCCCATGTTTTGTATCACATGTGAAGGCTGAACGAATTGTAATTTCTTCGATTCCAGCTTCGATAATCTTACGAGCAATATCTTCAGTAATGATTTCATTGCGTGCTACTAACACTTCACCTGTTTCAGGATGTTTCACTGAACGTTGTGCGTAACGTCCTAACATACGTTCTTCAAGTGTTTCAATGACTTCATTTCCTTCTTTAATCGCAGTAATTGTTAAACCACGATCGCTTCCGCAGTCTGTTTCACGAATGATCACATCTTGCGCAACGTCTACTAAACGACGAGTTAAGTAACCTGAGTCGGCTGTCTTCAAGGCCGTATCGGTCATCCCTTTACGAGCACCGTGAGTAGACAAGAACATTTCCATAACGGTTAACCCTTCACGGAAGTTTGATGTTACCGGTAATTCCATGATCTTACCGTTAGGAGCGGCCATCAATCCACGCATACCAGCAAGCTGAGTAAAGTTAGAGATGTTACCACGGGCTCCAGAATCACTCATCATGAAGATTGGGTTACGAGAACCTAATGTGCGAATTAACGCTTTTTGGATATCATCTTTCGCTTTGTTCCATGTTTCGATAACACGTTCATAACGTTCATCATCTGTAATTAAACCACGACGGAATAATTTAGAGATGTTGTCGACTTGTTTATGTGCTTCTTCAAGAATTTCTTTCTTGTTGTCCGCAACTGAAATATCTGCAATCCCTACTGTTAAACCAGCACGAGTTGAGAATTTATATCCTAAGTCTTTCATACGGTCTAACATCATTGAAGTTTCAGTGATATGGAATCGTTTGAACACTTCGGCGATGATTTGACCTAAGTTTTTCTTCTTGAATGGTGCAACGATTTCGCGTCCTGCGATTTCTTCTTTAATGTTTGCCCCTGCTTCTAAGAAGTATTTATCTGGTGTAGCCACTTCTAAGTTTTCCATTGTTGGCTCATTTAAGTAAGGGAATTCGTTTGGCATGATTTCGTTGAATAATAATTTACCAACAGTCGTTACCATCATTCTCTCTTTTTGCCACTCTGTAAATGGTTTATGTGGAAGTGAGCTTGCAGGAATTGCAATACGGCTGTGTAAATGAACATATCCATTGTTGTAAGCCAAGATTGCTTCGTCCATGTCTTTGAAGAACATACCTTCACCAACACGGCCTTCTTGTTCCATTGTTAAGTAATAGTTCCCTAAAACCATGTCTTGAGATGGTGTAACAACTGGTTTACCATCTTTAGGGTTTAGGATGTTTTGAGCCGCTAACATTAATAAGCGAGCTTCAGCTTGAGCTTCTTGAGATAGTGGCACGTGAACCGCCATTTGGTCTCCGTCAAAGTCGGCATTGTAGGCTTCACACACTAATGGGTGAAGACGAATCGCACGACCTTCTACTAGAGTTGGTTCGAACGCTTGAATCCCTAATCTGTGAAGCGTAGGTGCACGGTTCAATAGAACTGGGTGCTCACGAATTACTTCTTCAAGGATTCCCCAAATATCGTCATCTAAACGTTCAATTTTACGTTTAGCGCTCTTGATGTTTCCAGCGATTTCACGTTCAACTAATTCTTTCATTACGAAAGGTTTGAATAATTCAATCGCCATTTCTTTAGGAAGACCACATTGGTACATCTTCAAGTTTGGTCCTACTACGATTACAGAACGTCCAGAGTAGTCTACACGTTTACCAAGTAGGTTTTGACGGAAACGACCTTGTTTCCCTTTAAGCATGTGGCTTAATGATTTCAATGGACGGTTACCTGGTCCAGTTACTGGACGGCCACGACGACCATTATCGATTAAAGCATCCACTGCTTCTTGTAACATACGTTTTTCGTTTTGAACGATGATACGTGGTGCGTTTAATTCTAATAAACGTTTTAGACGGTTATTACGGTTAATCACACGACGGTATAAATCGTTCAAGTCACTTGTTGCAAAACGTCCACCTTCTAATTGAACCATTGGACGTAAATCTGGTGGGATAACTGGAATAACATCCATTACCATCCATCCAGGTTGATTTCCTGATTCTTTGAAGGCATCTAAAATATCTAAACGACGGATTGCACGAGTACGTTTTTGACCTTGAGCTGTTTTCAACTCTTCTTTTAATTCAGCGATTTCAGCGTCTAAGTCAACGTTGTTTAATAACTCTTGAACAGCTTCCGCACCCATTGCAGCATGGAAACGAGTTCCGAATTCTGCACGTTTTTCACGGTATTCACGTTCAGTTAATAATTGTTTGTGCATTAATGTTGTGTCGCCAGCGTCGATAACAACGTAGCTTGCAAAATAAATGACTTCTTCCAACGCACGTGGACTCATGTCTAACACAAGTCCCATGCGGCTTGGAATGCCTTTGAAGTACCACACGTGTGATACTGGAGCTGCTAATTCGATGTGTCCCATACGTTCACGACGAACTTTTGAGCGCGTTACTTCAACGCCACAACGATCGCAGACTTTCCCTTTGTTGTTGATTTTCTTTAATTTACCACAAGAACATTCTAAGTCTTTTGTTGGACCAAAGATTTTCTCGCAGAATAAACCATCGCGTTCTGGTTTTAAAGTACGGTAGTTGATTGTTTCTGGTTTTGTAACTTCACCATGTGACCACTCACGGATTTTCTCCGGAGAAGCTAACCCAATCTGCATACTTTCAAAATTATTTACATCTATCAAGGGGCCTACCTCCCTTTCTTTTGGAATTGCCCTACGATTCCAATAGTTCTATTACTCTTCGTCAGTATCAAAATTGTCTTCAACGTCTTCTACATCGGCTGCATCTTCTTCAGCTGTATCAGCTGCTTCTTCTGCTGCTGATAATTCAGCTGCACGATCAGAATACTCATCTAATTGAGCACGTCTATCATTTGTTCTTTCAACGTCACTGAAACGAATTCCTTCGTCTTCGTCCATATCTTCAAGTTTGATTTCTTCATCTTGTGCGTCAAGTACTTTCATATCAAGACCTAAAGCTTGTAATTCTTTTACTAATACGCGGAATGATTCTGGAACTCCTGGACGTGAAATTTGTTGACCTTTAACGATTGATTCGTAAGTCTTCACACGACCAACAACGTCATCTGATTTGTACGTTAGGATTTCTTGTAATGTATAAGCAGCACCATAAGCTTCTAGTGCCCATACTTCCATTTCCCCGAAACGTTGTCCACCAAATTGCGCTTTACCTCCAAGAGGTTGTTGTGTAACGAGTGAGTATGGTCCAATTGAACGAGCGTGAAGTTTGTCGTCAACCATGTGGGCAAGTTTGATCATGTACATAACCCCTACTGACACACGGTTATCGAATGGTTCACCTGTACGTCCATCATATAGAATTGTTTTCGCATCACGAGCCATACCCGCTTCTGCAACAGTTCCCCATACGTCTTCATCTTGTGCACCATCGAATACTGGTGTAGCGATGTAAATACCTAATTCACGAGCAGCCATCCCTAAGTGTAACTCTAACACTTGTCCGATGTTCATACGTGAAGGTACCCCTAATGGGTTTAACATGATGTCAACTGGTGTTCCATCTGGTAAGAATGGCATATCTTCTTCCGGCATAATACGGGAAACAACCCCTTTATTACCGTGACGTCCGGCCATCTTATCCCCTTCATTGATTTTACGTTTTTGTACAATATATACACGAACTAATTTGTTTACGCCAGGTGCTAATTCATCACCTGCTGCACGTGTGAACACACGTACATCGCGGACAATACCGCCACCGCCGTGAGGTACACGTAGAGACGTGTCACGAACTTCACGAGCTTTTTCACCGAAGATTGCGTGTAATAAACGTTCTTCTGGTGATTGTTCTGTTAACCCTTTAGGAGTTACTTTACCGACTAAGATGTCACCATCTTTAACTTCGGCACCGATACGGATAATTCCGTCAGCGTCAAGGTTCTTCAATGCGTCTTCCCCAACGTTTGGAATCTCACGAGTAATTTCTTCAGGTCCAAGTTTTGTATCACGAGCTTCTGAATCGTAGTCGTCGATGTGGATTGATGTATACACATCGTCTTTCACTAAACGTTCACTCATGATAACCGCATCCTCGTAGTTGTAACCTTCCCAAGTCATGAACGCTACTAGAACGTTTTGTCCTAATGCTAATTCACCTTTTTCCATAGAAGGTCCGTCTGCTAGGATTTCGCCTTTAACCACTTTATCCCCTTGTGCCACGATTGGACGTTGGTTGTAACACATACCCGCGTTTGATCCGTGGAACTTAGTGATTTGGTAAGTATCTAATGAGCCATCAGCTGTACGTACACGTACTTCTTTAGCATCAACGAATTCGACAACACCATCGCGTTTACATAACAAGGCAACCCCTGAGTCATGCGCAGATACGTATTCCATACCTGTACCGATAAATGGTGCTTTTGGATTTAACAATGGAACAGCTTGACGTTGCATGTTCGCACCCATCAACGCACGGTTTGAGTCGTCGTTTTCTAAGAATGGGATACATGCTGTCGCAACTGCAACTACTTGTTTTGGAGAAACGTCCATGTAGTCCACGCGGTCTACTGGCACTTCTAAGTTTTCAGATACGTAACGCGCCATAACAACATCGTTCACGAAGCTTCCGTCTTCATTTAATGGAGAGTTCGCTTGCGCTACTACGAAGCTATCTTCTTCGTCAGCTGTTAAGTAGTCGATTTTATCTGTAACTTTATGAGTGTTCCAGTCTACACGACGGTATGGAGTTTCGATGAAACCATATTTGTTGATCTTCGCATATGTTGATAAGCTGTTGATCAACCCGATGTTTGGTCCCTCAGGAGTTTCGATAGGACACATACGGCCATAGTGAGAATAGTGAACGTCACGAACTTCATATCCGGCACGGTCACGAGTCAAACCACCAGGTCCTAACGCTGATAGACGGCGTTTGTGTGTTAACTCTCCTAATGGGTTTGTTTGGTCCATGAATTGTGATAATTGAGAAGATCCGAAGAACTCTTTAATTGCCGCAACGACTGGACGAATATTGACTAATTGTTGTGGTGTCACTGTCGCAGTGTCTTGGATAGACATACGTTCGCGAACCACACGTTCCATACGAGATAACCCGATACGGAATTGGTTTTGTAATAATTCCCCTACTGAACGGATACGACGGTTTCCTAAGTGGTCGATGTCGTCTGTTGTACCGATTCCTTCGTAAAGGTTTAAGAAGTAGCTGATTGTTGCGATAATGTCGCTTGCAGTTACGTGTTTCACGTCTTCAGCAACGTTTCCGTTACCGATGATTTTAATCACGCGTTCTGGGTCAGCTGGTGAATAAACTTCTACTGTTTGAATTGTTACAGGGTCTTTAATCACACCGTCTTCTGATGGATGTAATGTAAATAAGTTTGCACCTTTTTCAAGTACTTCTACTACTTTTTCCATTACGTCGCGCTCAAGAACAGTTCCTTTTTCAACAACGATTTCTCCTGTTTCAGGATCTACTAAGTTCTCAGCGATTGTTTGGTGTAATAAACGAGTTTTAAGGTTTAATTTCTTGTTGACTTTATAACGTCCAACTGCTGCTAAGTCATAGCGGCGTGGGTCGAAGAAACGAGCTGTTAATAAGTTACGTGAACTTTCAGCTGTTTTTGGTTCACCAGGACGTAGACGGTCATAAATATCTTTTAATGCTTCTTCTGTACGAGATTCATCCATACGTTTATGAACATCTTTATCTAATGTTAAACGTAATGTTTCGCTATCTCCGAAGATTTCTTGGATAAGGTCATCTGAACCAAAACCTAACGCACGAACTAATACCGTTAATGGGATTTTACGAGTACGGTCGATACGTACATAAGAAATGTCTTTTGAGTCTGTTTCGTACTCTAACCATGCACCACGGTTTGGAATTAATGTTGAACCATATAATTGTTTACCGTTTTTGTCAGGTCTGTCATGGAAATAAGCACCAGGAGAACGAACTAATTGAGATACAATTACACGCTCTGCACCATTAATGATAAATGTACCCATTTCAGTCATTAATGGGAAGTCACCGAAGAATACTTCTTGGTCTTTTACTTCGCCAGTTTCTTTGTTCACTAAACGCATTTTCACGTAAATTGGAGCCGCGTAATTTGCGTCGTGGTTTCTAGCTTCTTGTATGTTATATTTTGGAGCATGTAATTCGTAATCTAAGAATTCCAATGACAAGTTACCAGTGTGGTCTTCGATTGGAGAAATATCCTTGAACATTTCGCGGATACCTTCATCTAGGAACCATTGGTAAGAATCTGTTTGGATTTCAATCAGATTAGGTAATTCTAATACTTCACTGATTCGTGCATAACTTCTACGCACACGGTGTCTACCGTATTTCACATCATGATGTGCCAACTCTTCCACCCCTATAAAATTAGTATTGATAAATGTTACATTTTGATGACATTTATTAAAAGTTCGTAACAAATGAAGATTTCGGTCGATTTTTAAACAAAAAAAAACCAAAAGAATTGTTTGCTGTCATTTGTGAAAAATGCAAATTCTTTTGTTTTAAGCCTTTATTTGTAAGGAATTGGACAATATTTCAACCCCTCATACCGATTAAAATCCACACTTATTGCGTTATATTATTATACACAAAATCCCAAGTGCCGTCAAGGTCGACAACACTTGGGAAATTTAGATTTTATCTGGTTTTTCGAGGTTAATAGGTACCCTCTTCTACGGATTGATTCTTCACGATTTTCACAATCCGACTTGTTCCAAGACGACTTGCTCCTAATTCGATGAATTTTTCAGCATCTTCAATGCTAGAAATTCCGCCTGCAGCCTTCACAAGAACACCTTCGCCAACGTGTTTCTTCATTAATGCCACGTGCTCAAATGTTGCACCTGCAGTTGAGAAACCTGTTGATGTCTTAATGAATTCAGCTCCTGCTCTAGTCACAACTTCACACATCTTGATGATTTCTTCTTCGGTAAGAAGCGCTGTTTCGATAATGACTTTTAAGATATGTCCATTACACGCTTCATGGATTTGACGAATTTCATCTTCCACTACATCGAAGCGTCCATCTTTCACATCACCGATATTAATCACCATATCGATTTCACTAGCTCCGTTTTGGATGGCATCTTTTGTCTCGAAGACTTTTGTCGCAGTTGTGCTATAGCCGTTCGGGAATCCGATAACGGTACAGATGGCTAATTTGCCATTCACGTATTCGCTCGCACGTTTAACAAAAGAAGCTGGGATACATGCTGACGCTGTTTCGTATTTCATCGCATCATCCAAAATCTCTTTAATTTCACTCCAAGTAGATGCTGGTAATAATAAAGTATGGTCTACTGTTTTTAAAATCTCTTTGATTTCCATAAAATCCCTCTTTCTTATTTAGCGCGGTCTTCTTTAATTAAGTTACGAAGTGCTTCAACAGCCACTTTAATCGCTGCTTCTGTATCATGAACGATTGGGTTTGATAACCCTGCTGCTTCACGCTCTTGGTTCCCTACTACTAGGAAAGTAGATCCAACGCGAACTCCTAAATGGCTAGCCACCACGAATAACGCTGCTGATTCCATTTCAGAAGCCTTCACGCCAAGACGTTTCCAAGCTTCCCATTTATTTTGTAAGTCATAGCTTACTGGCATCACTTGAGGTTCATGTTGTCCGTAGAATGAATCTTTACATTGAACAACTCCTGCGTGTGTTGTGTAGCCTAAGCTCTTACCAGCATTTAGAAGCGCTGTTACGACATCGTAGTTCGCAATCGCTGGAAATTCGATCGGTGCGTACTCGCGTGTTGTTCCTTCTGTACGAATCGCACCTGTCGCAATCACGATATCGCCACCTTTAACGTCGATATCAATTCCGCCACATGTTCCAACACGGACAAAAGTATCTGCCCCACTGCGTACTAATTCTTCAAGCGCGATGGCAGCAGATGGTCCACCAATCCCTGTTGATGTCACACTGACTTTTTCTCCATCTAAGTATCCTGTGTATGTCACGTACTCGCGGTTATCCGCCACTAGTTTCGCATCTTCAAAATGCTCTGCGATTTTCGCGCAACGTTTTGGGTCCCCTGGTAAAATCACATACCGACCTACATCGCCTTTACGTGTGTGAATATGATATTGTAATCCTTCTTCTGAATATTTCATGTAAAACTTCCTTTCCTTGCACGATACGTGCCCTGATATTGCCCTAGCAAACTAGGAAGGGGCCATGGTTTTTCCACAGCCCCAGATAGGAGGATGATGACAAATCTTCATCAAATAATTATGCCTATAAATGCGTTTTGCAAGTATAGTTGAAAGGATTAAATAATTGGATATACAGTTACCATAATTATCTCTATTTGCCTATTCATCCCTCTACACTCACTAATATTTTACCAAAATCACCCTTGCTTTGCAAACGGTTCATTTTTGATTTTGGATACCCTAGCCTTATTTTTTTATCGGCCAAAAGCTCATCTAATAGCTCCCAGAGGCACGCCTCCATCTGACTTTGGGGATTTTGAACAGGGCGCATCAGTGGTCGCCATACTTCTTCTACTCTCCTTACAAACTCCATCATTTCAATGTCTCCCTTAAAGGCCATTTGTTCCAACAAAATCCACGCATGACCCTTCCAGACAAGATTGGGAACCTTAAACGTTTCTGTATAGATTGGAAAGGTCAAGAAGCGGCTCGGCAAGTCCTCAAGCGTCTGTCTGCAGCGATATAACTTCACTAGAAACGACCTCGTCAGTGGCGACGCTAATTTTTTAAAGAGCATCGTGTCTCGTGGCGTCCATTCTATCGCATCAACTGGTTTTAGATGTGCTTTGACTGGAACGGAATCCCCGACCATCTTTCTCCACTTTTTCCATGAAAACTGTAAAAGCGGCACGCGTACGACTTGAAACGTCATCTGCTGCGAGCGAGGTTTCACTTTGATTTGCGTATGAAAAATCATTTCTCCATTCACAAAGAAAATCAGGAAATTCCCGAGTTGTGGATGATACTTCATTAAGTAACTAAAGGTATCCGTCAGTTTATGTTGACTCTCATAATTTTCTCCTAAAATCCAATCGACTGACATGCCAACTTCTCCCAGATGTCTCGTCCGTTCCACTATCTCTTCTGTAGGAATCACACTGCATTGATATTCGATACACCACGCACGCTCTCCTTCTGTCACGACAATATCTGGAATCTGTTCAATAGACGACACATACGGCTCGAGTTCTGCATGAAAGCCATGACTTTTCAAACTCTCTAGCAATAGATGCTTTCCTTCTTGATGAGCGATTGTTTCTTCCTGCCTATGTTTCTTTGGGATGTGCGAAAAAAACACCACTCCATTTCTGGAAACCTTCTTGGTCACTTCTTCTCCACATTCCGGGCAAAAATAAACTTCATCTTCTTTAATTTGTGTGGCATGAATCAATTCTCCTGTTTTCGTTCTAACGATATTCATATCTATCACCTCAACAAAAGATACGAAAAAACCTCTCTAATAGACTTAGAGAGGTTTCACTCATTAGATTAAGTTAGAATCTTTGAGAAGTTCTTCAACCATCGTACCTTTGATTTTCTTCACAGCACGTTTTTCAAATAATTTCACTAAGAACGGAACTTTCACATCGGCTAATTTCTTACCATCCATCAAGCGATTTGTTGATTTTGTAAGAACGCGTAAGTCATAAGCTGAAGCAAATACTTCTGGCACACCACGATCGACATCAAGCAATGTATATACAGCTTCCATCGCTGTACGAACAGAATATTCTGTTGTAAACACTGTATCTCGTGGAGTTTCAGCGAAGTTACCAATGAAGGCAATATTTTTAGAGCCATTTGGAACAACGAGTGGACGATCGCCATCTTTACGAGCCATGAAGTAGCTTGTGATATAAGGCATGTAGCAAGGAACCGTGTTGCATCCTTCGCTAGCAAATTCATGAATCAATTCTTCTGGAACACCCATGTGGTATAACCATTCTTCAGCGATTTCAATCCCTGTACATTCTTCGATTGGTTTTTCCACATAGTTTCCTTTGATTCCTGAATATAATCCGTAAATCCATACGACTAATTCATCTTTACTTTGTGCTTTAAAGTGTGGTTGACGGTTTAATGTGTAGCTCATCATCCAATTTGAGTCGCGAACTGTTACGATTCCTCCTGTTACCACTTTTCCAGCATAAGGATCACGTTTTGAGATTTTTTGAATGTATTCAGCGATTCGTTTGTCTTTTACAGTTGTTGTAGCTGAAACGAACCAGCTTTGGTCTGGTAAGTTTTCACAGAATACTTCTGGATGTCCGAAGCGTTCATCTTGTTTGGCTAAGTTTTTCCATAAGCTCCATGACCCACCTAATTCTTTTGAAATTGGAGCTGGAGTATTGTTATCTCCGTATGTTGTTGCAGCAGTAATACTACCGTTTGTCACGAATACTAAGTCGTTTTCTGTAAGATTGCGTGTTTCTAAAACACCACCTACTTCTAACACAAGTTCTTTCGCAATCATGTCGCTTCCAACATGTTCAACAATCACATTTTTAACAACTGTATCGTATTCGAATTGAACATTATGTTTTTTCAAGTAGTTCACGAGTGGTAAAACGAGTGATTCGTATTGGTTGTATTTCGTAAATTTCAATGCAGATAAGTCAGGTAGACCATCGATATGGTGAATGAAACGTAAGATGTAACGACGCATTTCAATCGCTGAATGCCATTTTTCAAAAGCAAACATACTAGCCCAGTAAGTCCAGAAGTTTGATTCGAAGAACTCTTCACTGAATACATCGGTAATTTTTAGCCCTTGTAATTCAGATTCAGATGTCATATATAGTTTCACCATTTCTTCGCTTGATTTATCGCTTAAAGTGAATTGGCCATCATCTGGAATGCGTTGTCCTTTGTTTTCAATTACACGGCAATGTGAGAAGTTAGGGTCTTCTTTATTAAGCCAGTAAAACTCATCTAACACAGAGGCATCTTCCACTTCTAATGAAGGGATTGATCTGAATAAATCCCATAAACATTCGAAGTGGTCTTCCATTTCACGTCCCCCACGAATAATGAATCCACGTGTTGGATTTAAGATCCCATCTAAGCTTCCTCCTGCAAGTGGAAGTTCTTCTAAAATATGAATGTTTTCTCCTTTCATTTGGCCGTCTCTAATTAAGAATGCAGCTGCTGATAAGGATGCAAGTCCTGAACCAACTAAGTAAGCTGATTTTTGGTCAACGCCTTGTGGTTTTTTAGGGCGAGCAAATGCTTCGTAATTTCCATTTGAATGATACATAGTAATTCCTCCTGTTTCCTGAAAATCAGGTTTTGTTCTTTACATGCATTACTCTACTCCCGTTTCACCAAAAACACCATAGACAAAAAAATCCCAATGTCCAAACTTTGGACACTGGGATGGAATTGTAAAGTTTTTTACTGAGAAATTCGAGCTACAATCGTTCCAATCATGACTTGTTCGATTTTTTCAACGAGTTCTTTAGCCGTGGCTGGCATTTGACGACTAATCCAATCAAGCCCTACACCAACGAGTGCATACGTATAAAACTCAATCGAGAATTGTACCTGCTCTGCTTCATCGCCACTGACATCAATTTCATTGAAAATCAAATCCGTCAAGAAACGCTCCACTTCCCGTTGCAAGAGTCGCTCGACATTTTCCTTGCTGACAGAACGATACGTGTTAAGGACAAAGTTGCGATTGTCATCCATATATTGGAAGAGTGCCTCCAGGGCGTCTTGCCAATTCTCATAAGAAATATTCTCACCAAGCGTGATATGCGCCTCATTTAAATAAATCCATTCGACCAATTCATAAATATCATGGAAATGATTATAAAACGTTTGACGACTAATCCCGCATTTCTTCGTTAAATCCTGTACAGTAATCTTCGTCAGCGGCTTTTCATTCATTAGTTCTTTAAGCGTGTTGGCTAACATCTTTTTTACAACAAGTGTCATTTGTATCCCTCTGTTTCATGAAGAAAAAGAGCGGGTTCCCCCACTCTTTATTTTTCTAAATTCTTTTCTTGTACGATATCCCACGAGAACCCTAGGGCACCTTCACCAAGGTGAGTTCCTACTACAGGTCCAAAATACGATAATGAAGTGCGTAATTTAGGATATTGTTCTTGCATTTTTTGTCTCCAAGCTTCACCAGCTTCTGGAGCATTCGCATGGATGATGACTAATTCATAGCCGTCACCATCTGTTGTTCCTGTTTCGTCCGCGAATAATTGTTCAATTCGTTTCATCGCTTTTTGTTGTGTACGAATCTTTTCAAAAGGAACGATTTTCTTATCAACGAATGTCAAGATTGGCTTAATTTTCAACATAGAACCCACTAAAGCAGCCCCTGCTGATAAACGTCCACCACGTTGCAAGTTGCTTAAATCATCAACGATAAAGTAAGCTGTCGTACGATCTACAAGACGTTGAACTGTTTCAACGATTTCTTCTGGTGAATATTCTCCAGATTTCACCATGATAGCGGCTAGTTTTACTGCACGCGCTTGTGGTGCACAACTAATCTCTGAATCGATTGGATAAATGGCTATTTCGTCTTTCATATCTTCGGCAACAGCCACACATGTTTGGTAAGTTCCACTAATTCCACTAGAAATAGTAATAGGAATAATAGCGTCATAATCTTTTGCAAGTTCGTGGAATAATTCGTATGTTTCCCCTACAGCTGGTTGTGTACTTGTTGGAAAGACTGGAGAGCTTTTTACTTTTGCATAAAATTCTTCAGCAGTAATATCAATCTCTTCTCGATAAGTTTCTTGTCCGAAAATAACAGACATCGGCAATACGTAAATACCATATTCGGCATATTCTTCTTTTGTTAAGTAAGCCGTGCTATCTGTAACTACAGCAATTTTCATCCATTCAACTCCTTTCAGTTTGAAAATTTAGATTGTTTAAGTCATAAAAACTATAAACTTTCACCCTTCAAGTATAACAAAAAAGCGTTTAACACGCAATGAATGGAAAGTTTTCCTTAAGAGACTTAACATTACTTGCTCATCTTTCAAATTACAGTATAATAGAAGACAGAATTATTTATTGGAGGTACTATGGAACAAAGATCAACTCAACATCAATTAGATAAACAAAAGAAAAACGATTGGTTCTTACGATTCATTAAAGGAATGTTCATCGGGTCAGGATTTATCCTCCCAGGTGTCAGCGGTGGTGCACTTGCTGCTATCTTTGGACTTTATGAACGCATGATTGCTTTCCTAGCAAACGTCACAAAAGACTTCAAGAAGAACGTATTATTCTTCTTACCAGTCGGAATCGGTGCTCTTGCAGGCATCGTAGTTCTATCATTCGGCGTAAGTTACTTACTTGGAAACTTTGAAACAATCATCCTTTGGTTCTTCATCGGATGTATCGTCGGAACAATCCCTGCTCTTTGGAAAGAAGCTGGAAAAGAAGGTCGCTCAACACGCGATATTATCATTCTACTCGCGTCATTTATTGGCGGATGCGTACTTCTTTATTTAGGTGAAAATGCAATCGGCGGTAGCGTGGAAGCAAACTTCTTCACTTGGATGATTGCTGGTGGATTAATTGCTTTAGGAATTATCGTTCCTGGACTTAGCCCATCAAACTTCATCGTATATATGGGTATGTACAAACAAATGTCAGATGGTTTCAAAACATTAGACATGAGCGTAATCCTTCCAATCGCATTAGGTGGACTTGTGACATTAGCGCTCTTCTCAAAACTTGTACACTACATCTTTAAGAAAGCTTACCCACAATTATTCCACTTCATTTTCGGAATCGTGCTTGCTTCAACTGTAATGATCATCCCAACAAACTACGCTGGATTTGATATCGTTCAATACCTTGCTTGCGTTGTGATGTTAGGATTCGGTACATGGCTTGGCGCATTCATGGCAAAACTTGAAGACACATATAAATAACATTTCAAACAGCTTTGCGTCTCGCAAGGCTGTTTTTTTATGCCTAATATTAACATATTTGTTAATTTCCACTCTTACTCCATGATGTAACATTTTTGTTACCTAACAAAAATGTTACATCTGCTCTCCTCATAAAACGCACACACTCTATTTCTTCTCCCTTGCCGTTAGCCTCGAATAGAACTTTCAAACTCTCTCCTCGAGTAGAGTTTTATGCCAAGAAGGCGATTATGGTAATGCACGAAAACACTAAAAGAGAATTCGCTTATCAGACATTTATTGAAACCATAGCGGGGAATCATATCGAATGCGAATTAAAAGCCGTTATGGATTTATCCATTACGGCTTGTTTGAGGCTTCGAAGGAGAAAGACTCCAAGGCTTTCTCCGGTATCCCGCTATTTTGTTTCAATAAACAATGACTGATAAAAAGAATTCTCTTTCCTCATGAAACGCACACAATCTATCCCTTCTCTCTTGCCCTTTGTCGAGAATAGAACTTGTACACTCTCCTCGAGTAGAGTTTTATGCTAAGAAGGCGATTATGGTAATGCTCAAAAACATTAAAAGAGAATTCGCTTATCAGACATTTATTGAAACCATAGCGGGGAATCATATCGAATGTGAATTAAAAGCCGTTATGGATTTTATCCATTACGGCTTGTTTGAGGCTTCGAAGGAGAAAGACTCCAAGGCTTTCTCCGGTATCCCGCTATTTTGTTTCAATAAACAATGGCTGATAAAACAGAATTCTCTTTTTCACACCATCCCTGCTAATACCATAATCGCCGCCCTTGGCGGTTATTACTGAATTTTACGCACAAAAAAACTCTCTCGAAGTGAGAGAGTTTGTAAAGTTCTTATTTGAGACCGTATTTTTTGTTGAAACGATCCACACGTCCGTCTGCTTGAGTGAATTTTTGACGACCTGTGTAGAATGGGTGAGAATCAGAAGTGATTTCCACACGTAGTAATGGGTATTCGTTTCCGTCTTCCCATACAACTGTTTCACTTGAAGTCTTTGTTGAACCTGATAAGAATTTGAATCCTGTAGTTGTATCCATGAAAACTACTGGACGATATTCTGGGTGAATTCCTTGTTTCATTTCTATTCCTCCTGCCCTGAATTATTTGCTAATCCAGAGTTATTTATTTTCGCATGCATAATGCAACACGAATATAATACCATGCTCAAATTGAATTTGCAATAGTTTTATTCATCCCCTAATTCAAGTCCGGGAATTGCGTTTAAATCCATATTTGCAAAGTCTTTTTGCATGTATTTTGTATAGGCTGCAGCACCAATCATCGCCGCATTATCCCCGCAAAGAGACAATGGCGGGATGGAAAATGTGACTGCTGGGTAGTGTTCTTCCATCATCTGCGTCATCGCTGTACGAAGCCCCTTATTAGCAGCTACTCCTCCTGCTAACACGAATTGTTTTACAGGATAGGCTTCCAGAGCACGTCTTGTTTTTTCGACAAGAACTTCTACTACACTGGCTTGGAAACTTGCGGCTAAATCTTCAGGGACAATCTCCTCACCTTTTTGTTTGGCGTTATGCACACGATTGATGACCGCCGATTTCAATCCACTAAAACTGAAATCAAAATGGTCTTCATGAATCATCGCGCGTGGGAAGTCATAAGTATCCGTTCCAAGATGAGCTAGTTCGTCCATTTTCTTTCCACCAGGATATGGCAAGTTCAGAATACGACCAATCTTATCGTAAGCTTCCCCTGCAGCATCATCTCTTGTTTCTCCGATAATTTGGAACTCGCCATCTTCTGGCATATACACAAGTTCCGTATGTCCACCACTTACTACAAGCGCCATTAGTGGAAATTGCAAAGGTTCCACAAGTTGGTTGGCGTAAATATGTCCTGCCATGTGGTTCACTGCTATCAGTGGTTTTCCACTCGCTAAAGCTAAGGCCTTCGCTGCAGAAATCCCAATTAAAAGAGCACCGACAAGTCCTGGACCATACGTCACCGCGATGGCATCCATGTCATCCAACGTCTTTCCTGCTTTTGCAAGAGCCTCGTCAATGACTTGTGTAATTTGTTCGACGTGATGGCGGCTGGCAATCTCTGGCACAACTCCACCAAAACGCATATGACTTTTAATTTGAGAGGCTACAATATTTGAAAGGATGGTGTTCCCGTTTTGAATCACGGCTGCACTTGTCTCATCACAACTACTTTCAATTGCTAGAATCAATGTTTCTTTCATATTGCTCCTCCTATCTTTGTTCTATTTCTAAGCGATATTCAATTGCATCTTCAACTGGATCACTGTAATAATCACTTCTCGTGTGGAAGGCTTCGAACCCAAGAATTTCATATAAGTATTGAGCACGCTTGTTGCTTTCACGTACTTCTAGGAAAACAACTTTCACGTCTTTTTGCTTCAAATCGTATAAGGCCATTTGCCATAAACGTTGCGCGAGACCTTTACCTTGATAGTCTTTCGCAATCACGATATTCGTAATCGTTGCCTCATCTAATACGCTTTGGACTCCAAGGAATCCAACTAGTTGGCGTTGCATCCATACTCCGTAATACGCGTTTGTTGGATTTTCTAAATCGGCAAGGAAACTCTCGGCACTCCAATTATTTGGATGCTCGTAATTTTCTTGCACTAATGCGACTAATGCCTCTGCCATCGCTAAATCAGCTGGATGTAATCTTGTAAATGAATACTCTGATGAATGGAATGAAGACGGTGTTTTTGGCGGTAATGCATAGAGCATTTCCACGGCATCTTCATTTTCAGGAGTGTAGTAATTTTCCTTTGTACCAACAACTTCGTATCCATTTTTACGATAGAGCTTAATGGCTTTTGTATTCGACACGCGGGCTTCGAGCGTAATTTCTTTCTTGTCGAGCGCGCGGGCGATTTTTTCTAATGCTTTCAATAATAAAGTTGCGACATTCAAGAAGCGATAATCGTGTAGTACAGCAACATTCGTGATATGTAAATCTGTTCCCTCTGTCGTTCTCGCTCCGATGAAACCAACGATTTCCTCTTCCACTTCCAGCACAATATAAATGGCAGCTGGATTATGTGCGACGTCTTTTTCAAGAACGTCCTTTGCCCATGGAGACTCTCCGTCATAGGCCGCTTTTTCCACTTCAAAAATGCGAGTGGCATCTTCTGGAAGACCGATTCTGATTTTAGCCTGAGCCCCATTTCCAAGAATCACTCTTTTTTCAAAGTTCTCAAACTGGTCGCGAATCGGATCCGGATCCATCTGTTGCGCTTCTTCTAAAAACAGTGCTTTGATTTTTTCAAACCACTGCATGAAGCGTTCTTTAAACTCGTTCCACATACACTGACCCCTTTTCTAAAGGATGCTCAGCTTGCCAATTTTCTTCTGCTTCTGCCAGTTTCAAGTACATTGGTACGAAGACGTCCGCGTCAACAGCTTCCTTATTTCTTCCTAATTCGATAAGCGATGTTGCGTGAGGGATAGCATCACTTGCTTCAAGCCACTTCGCCTCACTCGCTCCTTTTTCTACGATTGCTTCTTTTGTAATCGACTGTAATTGTCCTACAAAAGTCACTCCCGCTGCATGTTCCGGCAACACTTTCAAGAAATCATCCCATGAAATATGTTGTTCCGCGATCACCTTTTTAAAGCCTTCATCAGTCTTTTGATAACCTACTGCGAAAATATTTCCACGTCTAGCATCAAAAAACGGCACAACGACTTCTCCCACTTCTACTTTAGAAGCAAGGTTCGGTAAAAAGACGTCGAGACTGGAGACTCCCACAAGTGGAATCCCCAGACTCTTCGCTAGTGTTTTTGCAACGGTAACGCCAATTCGAAGTCCTGTATAAGAACCAGGACCTTCAGCAACAACGACCTTTGTTAAGTCTTTGGCTGTAATGCCTGCTTGGTTAAAAACGGCTTCGATGGTTGGCACAAGGAGAACACTATGTTGCAACGTATTCTCAATCGTCTGTTCAATAATGGTACCGTCTGTCAGTTCTACAGCGACCGATAATGTCTTATTCGATGTATCAAGTGCGAGGATTGTCATACGGCACTTCCTTTCTAACTATTTCGTAAATTCATGCATGAAGGCGCTGAACGCTTCTTGGCCTTCTTTTGTTTGTTTAAAGACGCCTGCATATTCTAACACGCGGCAGAATTTTGCACTAACCGCTTTTTGTAAAAATGCGTCTACAGTTTCTTTGGTTGGTGCTTGTGCTTTTAATTCTTTCGCCCATTCTTGGTGAATTTCTGCAACAGCTTCAAGACTTCCTTCTCCAACGAGATAGTCTCTCACTTCGCGAAGTTCACGTTCTAGACGTGGCGGTAAAATCGCAAGCCCCATTACTTCAATTAAACCGATATTTTCTTTTTTAATATGTTGTACATCCGCATGTGGGTGGAAAATTCCATCAGGAAACTCCTCTGTTGTACGGTTGTTACGTAATACTAAATCAAACTCATACGCATCTCCTTGACGTCGCACAATTGGTGTAATCGCATTATGCGGTTCGCCGTTTGATTCACGTAAAATTTCAAAATCTTTGTTTTCGTAGTTTTCCCATGCTTTTAGAATATCAACCGCCACTTCAAATACTTCCTCACGGTTATTCCCGCGAAGACGAAGCGCAGAAAGCGGCCAGTAAAGGCGTTCGATTTCAACGGTGTCAAATTTCTTAGAAATCCCAGTTTCCAATACTTTAGCACGGTTCATTGGGAATACGTAACGTCCTCCTTGATAGTGGTTATGACTTAAAATCGATCCTCCAACAATTGGAAGTCCTGCGTTTGACCCTACAAAATAATGCGGGAATTGTGTCACGATTTCAAGGAGTCGGCTAAACGCTCCCTCGTCCACTTTCATTGGTTCTAGGTTTTCAGACAAGAAGATGGCATGCTCAGAATAATAAGCATATGGAGAATAGTGATACCCCCAAGACTCTCCGCCAAGTTCCATTCCGACAATACGGTGGTTAGCGCGACCTGGCCAGTTGATACGACCATGGTAGCCTACGTTTTCAAAGCAAAGACGGTTGGCAGGATAATTGAAATCCTTCGACTGCGCTGCTTTGATGATTTCTTCTTTTGTTTTTTCCGGTTTTGATAAGTTAATCGTGATTTCTAAATCGCCATACTCTGTTTCTCCATTAAAGGAAATATTTTTAGCGATATCCTTCACCTTAATTAAGTTTAAATCAAGCGCGATTTTATAAAACGCATCGGTCGCAACTTTAGGACCTTCTTCGTATTTATCCCAGAATAGACGGTTTAATTCAGAAGGCTTTGGAATCACAAGGTTCATTAACTCTTGTTCCAACCAGTCGCGTTCTTCAGAGTCGTTTTCAATCTTCCCACTTTCAACGGCAGATTCCACTAAGTTTGCCATCGCATCTAATAAAGAAGGTTGCGCCACCTCTTTCGAACTTTCAAAAGATTCTTCTCCCACTAAATAAAGCACGCGATTTAATAAATAGTAACGGTCTTCTTTTGAAACATACCCTGAAGCAATCGCACTATCTACAAATTCTTGAATGGCCTTATTGATTTTCATAATCTTGTCCTCCTACCAACTAGTTCCTAATCGATTAATATGCACGAGCAATCCAAACCGTATGAGTGGCTGGTTTACCAGTTACGATACATTTTTCTTTTTTCACTGGAGCGTTAAATGGAATGTTACGAGTTGTGAAGCCTGTTTCTTCTTTGATTTTCGCTTCACTTTCTTCTGTTCCATCCCAACCAACTAATACCCAACCAGGTACTTCTCCAGCTTCACGTTTAGCTTCGATATGAGCTTTCAACTCATCTAAAGTATCAATGTTTGTATATTCGTTAGACGCACGCATCGCACGAGCTGTTTCTAACAGACGGCCTTGCATTTTATCTAATTCAGCTAAGATTGTATCTACTAAACCGTCGAATCCTACCGCTACTTTTTCATCTAAGTCACGCATTTTTGTCATCACTTGATTGTTTTCTAAGTCGCGAGGTCCGCATTCGATACGCATTGGCACGCCACGTAATTCCCACTCATTGAATTTGAATCCTGGAGAGTTGTCAGTGTCGTCAATCTTCACACGTAATCCAGCAGCTTTCAATTCTTTTTGAAGCTCTTCTAATTTTTCTAAGATAGCTGGATTTTTCTTCCATGGTCCAACTGGAATTAAGACTACTTGTGTTGGAGCTACTTTTGGAGGTAATACTAATCCTTGTTCGTCACCGTGCGTCATGATTAATGAACCGATTAAACGAGTCGATACTCCCCATGAAGTTGTATGCGCGTGTACGTGTTCGTTTTCTTTTGTTAAATATTTGATATCGAAAGCTTCAGCGAATTTTGTTCCCATGTAGTGAGAAGTTCCCGCTTGAACAGCTTTACCGTCTTTCATCATCGCTTCGATTGAGTAAGTATCTACCGCGCCTGCGAAACGTTCTGAAGGAGTTTTTTGTCCTTCATAAACCGGCACTGCTAATACGCCTTCTACAACTTCTTTGTAGATATCTAACATTCTCATTGTACGGCGACGTGCATCTTCTTCATCTGCATGTGCTGTATGCCCTTCTTGCCATAAGAATTCTGAAGTACGTAAGAATGGTAAAGTTTTCTTTTCCCAACGGAATACGTTCGCCCATTGGTTGATTTCATATGGAAGGTCACGGTATGAATTGATCCAGTTTGAAAAAGCTGTTCCAATCATTGTTTCACTTGTTGGACGAAGCGCTAAACGTTCTTCTAATTTTTCACCAGCTGCTTCTGTCACCCATGGTAATTCAGGAGCGAATCCTTCAATGTGGTCTGCTTCTTTTGTGAAGAAGCTTTCTGGAATTAACATTGGGAAGTACGCATTACGAATGCCTTCTTCTTTGAAACGACGGTTGAACTCCTCTTGAATATGTTCCCAGATTTCATATCCGTCTGGTTTGAAAATCATACATCCACGCACTGGTGAATAGTCCATTAAATCTGCTTTTTGAATGGTTTGAATATACCATTTAGAAAAATCTTCTCTTTGTAAGTTTGTTTTTTCTGCCATCTGCTTGACTCCTTTTTCGTTTTTTGTGAAATAAAAAAAGCCACTCCCCTAAAAAAGGACGAATGACTCGCGGTACCACCTTAATTACACTTACGTTGTAAATGTCTCTTTAACATTGATAACGATGATTTCACCGGATTATTTTCATAATCACCTATTTGGTAGGTTCAGTTAAAGAGCGGGGGTTCTTTCTCAGCAATCAGAACTTTCTGTACCCATCATTTCACTTACTTTTCCATGTCCTATCGTACTCTAAACAAGGGTGGAAAGCAAGTGTTTTCTTGCTGTAAACTAGTCGTATTTTGCTGTCTTTTGAAGAAACTCTACTAAGTTCGTTGTATGGTTATATTTAATAGCGGCACTGAGGTCTTTTTCCAAGATGACTTTTTCTAAATCAATGCCGTTTACAGCGGCAATCGCAATCGTATAATGGATGACATCTGCTAGTTCTTTTGCAAGTTCAGCTTGTACTTCCTCAGTATTCCCATCTTTTCTACCGTCACGAATACTAATTTGCTCTGCCACTTCTCCAATTTCTTCGACTAATTTAATAAAGAGCCCTTGGTCAGTTTTTCGATTATTATAGACATCTGCTAAATACTCTTCATAAAGTCTTACGGTTAATCCTGACATCTAATCACACTCCAATAAAATAAGCAATAGACAGTGAAGTCTATTGCTATTTTACATCATTTAATATGGAAGATAAAGAAACTATCGCTTATCAATAGCTTTAGTCGCACGGTCTCCAATAATTTGGATAATAAATACCAAAATAAGGATGGCTACTGTAGCGACAAAGATGATATCTACTTTGTTTCGTGTATAACCAATGAGGTAAGCTAAGTTTCCTAATCCTCCCGCACCGATAACACCAGCTACTGCTGTAGAACCGATTAACGCGATTGCCGTTACGGTAATCCCTGATACAAGTGCTGGAAGTGATTCTGGAATCAGCACTTTTGTAATGATTTGGCGGGTATTTGCCCCCATTGATTCTGCCGCCTCGATGACTCCTGACGGGATTTCATTTAACGCGATATCCACTAAACGCGCATAAAATGGCGCTGCACTGATGATCAATGTTGGAATTGCCCCTTTAGGCCCTACAATCGTTGACATGATGGCTTTTGTAAAAGGCATCAATAATGTTAGTAAAATAATAAATGGAATCGCACGGAAAATATTAATGATTCCGCTTAAAATAAGATGAACCCATGTATTTTCAAGACTGCGACCCTTTCCTGTTAAGAAAAGAAGGAGTCCTAAAATTAATCCAATGACAAATACATAGAACGTTGGAATGAAGGTCATATAGAGAGTTTCATTAATAGCTTTAATGACATCAGGCCATACAACATTCTCGAACGAAAACATTTCTCTGAAAAGTTCATCTAGGCTTGCTGATGCTAAAAATAGATTAAACATGCTCTAACACCTCCACGATAATTTCTGCTTGTTTAAGATATTCGATGACCTCTTCTGCTTTTGAAGATTCTTCCTCAATCAAAATAATCATGCTTCCTAATATCCCTTTTTGCGTAATATTTACCTTCGCTTGTAAAATCGATACTGTTGCATCGAGTTTACGAATCGCTTCAGATAATACGGCGTCTCCTGTACGGTCGCCTAAATACTGAATACGAACTGCTACACCTGGGCGAAGGGACGTTGAAAGATGATGGAATACCTCATCGATTTCATCATCCACACGTTCTTCTCCCACGAATTGTTTTGTAATTGGTTGTTGTGGATTTTTGAAGACTTCAATCACTTCCCCACTTTCCACTACTCGTCCTTCTTCCATCACGGCAACACGGTGGCAAATTTGACGAACGACATGCATTTCATGCGTAATTAACACAATCGTTAACCCTAGTTCTTGGTTGATTTCTACTAATAATTTTAAGATATCTTTTGTTGTCTTAGGGTCAAGTGCACTCGTAGCTTCGTCACATAAAAGGACTTCTGGATCGTTAGCTAACGCACGGGCAATCCCTACTCTTTGCTTTTGTCCCCCAGAAAGTTGTGATGGATAAGATTTTTCACGTCCGGTTAGTCCAACTAAATCGATTAATTCGGCTACCTTAGCTTTACGCTCGGCTTTTGGAACGCCTGCAATTTCAAGTGAAAAAGCAATGTTTTCTTCGACTGTTCTCGACCATAAAAGATTGAAATGTTGGAATATCATCGCGATTTTTTGACGCTCTTTTAAAAGCTCTTTGCGTTTTAAGGTTGTAATGTCTTTTTCATTAATATAAATATGGCCACTTGTAACTGTCTCAAGTCCATTTAACAAACGGATTAATGTACTTTTACCCGCACCTGAAAAACCAATCACTCCAAAAATTTCGCCTCTACTAATCTCTAACGAGACATCTTTTACAGCTTCAACCGTGCCTTGTTTCCCAGTATATGTTTTGGACACGTTCTCTACTCGAATCATTGTTTCACTCCTTAATGGTCAAAAGGGAGCGGAAAGTACAAGGCTTTTGGCTTTGTATCTTTCCACTCCTCTTGTTCTCTTACTATTTTTTATTATTTCGCAGGAATTACAGAACCATCTGTATATTTTTCGTTGATGAATTTACGGATTTCATCACTTTGTAACGCTTTGATTAAAGCTTGAATTTTTGCTTTATCTTTATCAGCAGGTTTTACAGCGACTAAGTTAGCGTATGGTGAGCTTCCATCTTCTAAAGCGATTGAATCTTTCACTGGTGAAAGTTTAGCATCGATTGCGAAGTTTGAGTTGATAATCACTGCATCCCCTTCATTATTTTCGTAAGTTGATACTAACAATTCAGGTGCGATTTCTGTTTTGATTTGGATATTCTTTGGATTTTCAGCAATGTCGCTTAATCCAGCAGTTACAGGGTTCACGCCATCTTTTAATTTAATTAATCCAGCTTTTGTGAAGAAGCTTAAGAAACGACCTACTTCAGCAGGGTTTGTTGATGCATATACCACTGCGTTATCTGGTAATTCTTTTAATGATTTATATTTCTTAGAGTAAATTGCCATTGGTTCGATATGAACGTTCCCTACAGAAACTAAATCTTGGTTATGTTCTTTGTTGAATTTATCAAGATATGGAGTGTGTTGGAAGTAGTTTGCATCCGCATCTCCTCCGTAAACGATGTTGTTTGGTGTTACGTAGTCGTTTACGATGTTGATTTCTAATTTGTACCCTTCTTTTTCTAAGATTGGTTTAGCAGCTTCTAAGATTTCAGCGTGAGGTGCTGGTGAAGCGACTACTTTAATTGTTTTGTCTTCTGCTTTTGCAGCTTCTGTAGTGCTTTCTGATTTTGCTGTGTTGTTTCCACAAGCTACTAATGCTGTTGCTAAAAGTCCGAATGTTGTTGCTTTGAATAATTTATTAAATTTCATGTTATAAGTCCCCTTTTTGGTTAAATGATTGTTCTTTGTTTGGAAACCACATGCGCGCTTCGTAATTTCCAACAGATGGTTGCTCTGTCCACTTTGGTTTGGGCCATAAAAAAAGCTTCCCTCTATACACTAGAGGCGAAGTTTTCGCGTTACCACTCTAATTCCGATAAACCTCACAGTTTACCGTTCCAAAAGTACGTTGCATAATGCAAGATACCCTTGTACGTTATCGAGTACAAATCGCAAAAGCTTCATCACCTTTGTTGCTCCCAGACCATTTTCAATAAATTGCCCCGTATCCTTTCCCACCAACCGGATTCTCTTTAACGTTCTTCTTTATTTACTTATCTGTTCATTGCATTGTTTTATCTGATGAAATTACTATAAACGATGGCCCTATTCTGAGTCAATACGAAACTCGTTATTTGATTATACCTGTTTTTCAGAACTCGTTATAACTTTTGTGCATATGCTCTTCAACAAAAAAAGAAGGAGCACAATAACGCACTCCCTCTGCATTTTTTGATTATTTTTTTAAGAACTTTCTCATTGAAAGAACTGAACCAAACGCACCGATAAGAACACCGATGGCAACCATTCCTGCTGAAACATAAATCAAGAATGGATTTGGATCGAGTAGGCTAAAGCTTGATCCAGAGAAGAAATCTGAACCGCCTTTATACACCCATAGGTATACAGACCATACTAATCCGATTGGGATAATTGAACCGATTAATCCAATCATACCGCCTTCTAAGAAGAATGGCCAACGAATGTAAGCTTTTGTCGCCCCTACCAGACGCATAATTTCGATTTCTGTTCTACGTGCGTAAATCGTTGCACGAATGGTATTTGAAATTAAGAACATCGCTAATGCTAATAGTCCTAAAATCACAACTGCCCCAATATTACGTGCTGTTGCAATAATACGGAATAAGTTATCCGCACGAGCTTCCCCGTAACGAACACGCGCTACATAGTCCATTCCTTCGATTTGTTTCGCAATAGCACTTGTTTTTTGTGGTTCCACTGCTTTTACGTCGAATGCATTACGAAGTGGGTTTGCATCATTTTTAAATAATGATAACTCTTCCCCGAAGTTCTTTGTTACGTCTTCTAACTCTTCGTCTTTAGAACGGAAAGTGATAGACTCAACGCCATCTAAGGCTTTAATTTTTGCTTCTAATTCATCTGTTTTTGTTTGGTCAGCTGCCAAATCAATAAACACACGTACGTTTACGTCATTTTCAATATCTGAACCGATTTTATTCACGTTAAATAGAAGTGATACGAACACCCCTACGATTAATAAGATCATTGATACTGCAGAAACAGCACCAAATGTCATCAATCCATTTCTGAAAAGACTCTTGAAGGCGTCACGTATATGACGACCCATGGTTCTAATCTTCATATCCGTATTCCCCCTGTTCTTGGTCACGTACAATTTGACCATTTTCAATCGCAATTACACGGTGCTTTTTCTCGTTAACGATTTGGCTATTGTGTGTTGCCATTACGATTGTTGTTCCTTGTTCGTTGATACGTTCAAGGATATCCATAATTTCCATTGAAGTTTCTGGGTCAAGGTTCCCTGTTGGCTCATCGGCAATTAGGATTCCAGGTGTATTCACAATTGCACGAGCAATCGCTACACGTTGTTGTTCCCCACCAGATAATTCATTCGGGAAATTGTTCATACGGTGTTTTAGGTTTACTAACTCTAAAACGTCTTCTACACGGCGTTTAATTTCACGAGGTGATTTTTCAATAACCTCCATCGCATATGCCACGTTTTCAAATACTGTTTTATGTTGTAAGAGTTTAAAGTCTTGGAAGACAACTCCTACATAACGGCGTAGGAATGGAATTTGACGATCTCTAATTTTCATCAAATCATATTTACCTACACGAATTCTACCTTTAGTCGCTTTTTCTTCGCGATACATCATTTTAATGAAAGTTGATTTACCTGCACCAGAAGGCCCTACTACATAAACGAACTCTCCATCCTTAATTTGGATTGATAAATTATTAATAGCAGTGATGCCTTTATTATATTTCTTAGTTACATTCATCATTTCAATCATAAACTCACCAGCTTTCTAATCCTTCGATATTTTAATCCTCCCTATTATAGCACCCAAATATTACAACCCCTTCACATAAGATTACAGAAATATTAAATTAAGGATACGAGGAAAAGCGGTTAGAGGCGAAGACGGTTCGCGGTTTTGACGCAAGCGGTCAGAATGACCGTGCGGACAAAACACGAAAGGCTTGAGCCTCTGCTTTTCCGAGTTCAACTACTCAGGATACGGAAGTTTCATCCCATAATAATACAGTTACTTAAAACGAACTTAAAACAATTTGCCTTCCAACAGTAAAACACCCAGCTCTCACTAGGTGTTTCTCTACTATTATTCTTCAGTTGCTTTCGTTCCCTCAAGCGTCCATTTTAAATACGCATCCATAAACGGATCCAAGTCTCCATCCATGACCGCACCAATATTTCCTGTCTCATATCCAGAACGTAAATCTTTTACCATTGAATATGGATGGAATACATAGTTACGAATTTGAGAACCCCAGGCGATATCCTTTTGCTCTCCTCGGATAGCTGCCAATTCTGCTGCCTTCTTCTCCTCTTCTAATTGGAATAATTTTGCCTTCAACATCGCCATCGCTTGATCTCTGTTTTTAAATTGAGAACGTTGCGCCTGACTCTGCGTTACGATTCCAGTTGGAATATGCGTAATACGAACCGCAGAAGACGTCTTATTAATATGTTGTCCACCGGCACCACTTGCACGGTACACATCCACTTTTAAGTCATCTGGATTAATTTCAATATCAATATCTCCGTCCATTTGTGGAACGACATCCACTGAACAGAATGATGTGTGACGTTTCCCAGCCGCATCAAATGGAGAAATACGAACGAGACGATGCACGCCTTTTTCAGAACGTAAGTACCCGTATGCATTTAACCCTTCAATCGACAAGGTTACAGATTTAATCCCTGCTTCATCCCCATCTTGATAGTCCACTGTTTCAACGCGATAGCCATGTTTTTCAGCCCAACGCATATACATACGTAGGAGCATGCTTCCCCAGTCTTGCGATTCCGTACCTCCAGCACCTGGATGGATTTCCAAAATCGCACTGTTCTTATCATGTGGACCGTTCAGCAACATACTTAATTCGTACTGTTGCAAGTCCTTCTCGAGAGCCTTTATCGCTTCAACGATTTCCGCATGTACTTCTTCATCTGGCTCTTCTTTATACATTTCAAATAACAAACCCGTCTCTTCATGCGCTAATTCCATTTTATGGAAAGTATCATAGATAGCCTTTAATTCATTATTCTTTTGAATGACTTGATTCGCTTTTTCGCTATCATCCCAAAATGATGGTTCAGACATCTCTTGCTCGTAGGCTGCTATATCTTCTTCTAAGCGATCTAAGTCAAAGAGACCTCCTATAACTGATGATTTGTTCGTTCATGGCTTCAAGCGCATTTCTAATTTCACTAATTTCCATATTGACCTCTTTCTAAAAGAAAACGGCGAAATGCTTCGCCGTCTCCCTTTGTTATTAAGCTTTTTCTGAATCGTCGTCAGAAGTTCTATCATGACCTGTAGCCACTACACTACGAACTCCTTGTATTTGTTCACGTTGTAAGTTTTGACGAATTTGAGATTTCATCAAGATACGTGTTACATCATAGTCGATTGCAGCAATCATTTGTTGGAATCGTTCGTAACCTTCTGTTTGGTACTCTGTTAATGGATCGATTTGAGCGTATCCACGTAAACCAACGCTTTGACGTAATTGGTCCATATCATCGATGTGATCTGTCCACTTACGGTCAACCACACGTAGGATAACTACTTTTTCGAACTCAAGCATTTGATTGTCGCCATTCAATTGCTCTTGTTTTTCTTTGTAGATTTCCATTGCTTTTTCGTTTAAGATGCCTTCGATTTCAGCAGCTGATTTGCCTTCTAAATCGCTAATTGAAAGTTCATCTGGAGCACAGATTGAGTTGTGAGCAAAGTCCACAATCCCTTCTAAGTTCCACTCTTTTTGATCTGTCAATGTATGACTTTCCACAACACGGTGAATTGTACGACGGATCATACCTTTTGTCACTTTTTCAAGTGATTGATCTTCATTAATAATTTGTAGACGTTGTGAGTAGATGATTTCACGTTGTTCACGCATAACCTCATCGTACTCTAGGACGCTTTTACGAGTATCGTAGTTGTTCCCTTCAACACGTTTTTGTGAAGATTCTACTTGTCTTGTTAACATCTTGCTTTGGATGAAGTTATCGTCGCCTTCATCTGTTAAGTTTAGACGTTCCCAGATTGCTTGCATTTTTTCTCCACCGAAACGCTTCATCAAATCATCTTCTAATGATAGGTAGAATTGTGTTGCACCTGGGTCCCCTTGACGTCCACTACGTCCACGCAATTGGTTATCGATACGACGGCTTTCGTGACGTTCTGTACCGATTACGCAAAGTCCACCAAGTTCTTTCACGCCTTTACCAAGCTTGATGTCAGTACCACGTCCGGCCATGTTTGTCGCGATTGTTACAGCGCCACGTTGACCAGCTGACATGATAATTTCTGCTTCTTTAAAGTGGTTTTTCGCATTTAATACTTCGTGCGGAATTCCTTCTGCACGTAGTAAGTTAGATAGCAATTCACTTGTTTCAACGGCAACCGTACCGACAAGGATTGGTTGACCTGCTTCATGACGTTGTTTGATATCTTGAACAACCGCACGGAATTTACTACGTAATGATGGGTAGATTAAATCGTGACCATCGATACGTTGAATTGGACGGTTTGTTGGAATCGCAATAACGTTCATGTTGTAGATTTCTCTGAATTCTTCTTCTTCAGTCTTCGCAGTACCTGTCATCCCTGACAATTTACGATACATACGGAAGTAGTTTTGGTAAGTGATTGTCGCCATTGTTTTAGACTCGTTTTCAACTTCAACGCCTTCTTTAGCTTCAATCGCTTGGTGAAGACCATCTGAGTAACGACGACCTTCCATAATACGTCCAGTAAATCCATCAACGATTTTAACTTTACCTTCATCCACCACATAGTCGATGTCGCGTAACATAATGTAGTTCGCACGTAAAGCTTGGTCGATATGGTGAACAAGCGCTGAGTTATCCACGTCATAAAGGTTTGGTAAGCGGAATGTTTGTTCAGCTTTGTTAATCCCTTCGTCTGTTAATGAGATTGTCTTAGAAGTTAAGTCGATTGTATAATCTTCTTCCTCTTTTAATCCTTTTACAAACATATCTGCACGTTGGTATAACACTGTTGATTTTTCAGCTTGTCCTGAAATAATCAATGGCGTACGCGCTTCGTCGATTAAGATTGAGTCTGTTTCATCGACAACTGCGTAGTTTAATGGACGTTGTACCATTTGTGATTTATAAACCACCATGTTATCACGTAAGTAGTCAAATCCTAATTCACTGTTTGTGCTGTAAGTGATGTCTGCAGCATATGCTGCACGTTTTTCTTCTGAAGACATTCCTGTTAAGTTTAACCCTACAGTCAAGCCTAAGAAGTTATATAACTCACCCATTTCGCGAGCGTCACGAGAGGCTAAGTATTCGTTAACTGTTACTACGTGAACGCCGTCTCCTGATAATGCGTTTAAGTATACAGGCATTGTCGCTGTTAAAGTTTTACCTTCACCAGTACGCATTTCCGCAATGTTACCGTCATGAAGTGTAATCCCACCCATGATTTGAACTTTATACGGGAATAAGCCTAATACACGTTTAGCTCCCTCACGTACTAAAGCGAATGCTTCTGGAAGTAATGCATCTAAAGACTCCCCTTGAGCATATCTTGCTTTATATTCTTCTGTTTTTACTGAAAAATCAGCATCTTCTAATGCAGACATTTGAGATTCTAACGCAATTACTTTATCCGCTAGTTTTCCTAAACGACGTAATTCACGCTTATCATTTTCAACTAACTGTCTCAAAAAATTTGCCATTTAATTAACTCCTTTTTTATTTTCACCATTATTTTTAAATCGGTGAACATTTTAAATCTCATAAAAGTACTACAAATAGGTGGCTACACCTATTGCATCTTATTTATTCTACCATTGTTTCGCTAATTAAGAAAGCAAAAAAAGGCGACTTTTTTCAAAGTCACCCGATTTTTTTACATTTTTACGTCAAAGAAACCCAATTTCCTATCCAAACGGAAAGTTGTTGTTGCTTTAACTCCGTTTTCTTTCCGCTAAAACTAGCGCCATTTCTATTCACAAAAAAGGTGGCTTAAAAAAGCCACCTAAATTTTTATTAATTTGTTTCAATCAAACCATATTTTCCATCTTTACGACGATAAACAATGTTTGTTTCGTTCGTTTCAGCATCTTGGTAAATAAAGAAGTTATGTCCTAACATGTTCATTTGAAGAACAGCTTCTTCGCTATCCATTGGTTTCAAATCAATTCGTTTTGTACGAACGATTTCTAATCCTGTTTCGTCCTCTTCAGGCACTTCTGGAAGTGGTGGTAACACAATATCGAATCCTTTTTCACGAGATTTACGATTGATTTTTGTTTTATGTTTACGAACTTGTCTTTCAAGTTTATCGACTACCAAGTCAATACTTCCATATAAATCAATTGAAGTTTCCTCGGCACGTAGAACTAAATAAGGAAGTGGGATCGTAACTTCAACTTTTGCAGTCTTTTCAGTGTAGACTTTCAAGTTGACATATACAGTCGCATTAGCAACGTCAGTAAAGTATTTTTCTAATTTGCTAATTTTCTTTTCTGCGTATTGACGAATCGCTTCTGTGACCTCAATATTTTCTCCACGGATATTATATTTAAACATAATACTCTCCCCTTTCATCTGGAAAACCAGATTTGAAGAAATACCCTAAGGACCACTCTTAGGAATTGCTTCGTTTGATTTCTATAGTTTTATTATAAAGCATGCACAGGGGTTTTACAACCGTTTTCAAGAATTCTTTCATTAAGAATTGTTAAGGAAAAACGGTATTTTTGAGGACTTTTCTTTGGAGATATTTTGTTTTCATGAGATGAAACATCATACAGCATTGAAGATTAGAATCATTCCCAATAAAACTCTCTATCACTAAACCCTCTCTTCCCTCTTTTGTAAGTCTCAGATTTCTAGTTAAAACAGCACAAAATCTCCATTGACAGAAATCGTTTTCAACGATATAGTGAAATAGTAAACAAATTATAAAGGAGTTATGGTTATGGAAAAAGTATTTGCTAGTCCGTCTCGTTATGTTCAGGGGAAAGATGTTCTTAAAACTGGTCTTTCTCACGTGTTGGCTCTTGGGAATCGGCATCTCCTTCTTTGCGACCCTATCGTTTATGATTTAGTCGGTAAAGAACTAGAAGAAAATCTCGTAAAAGAAGGCGCGTTTGTTCTTCGTGAAATCTTCCATGGTGAAGCAACCAATGACGAAGTTCGCCGCGTTGCTGAAGTTGTGAAGGAACATCAACTAAACGTAGTCATCGGCTTAGGTGGAGGTAAATCGATCGATACAGCCAAAGCGATTGCGGATGACTCAAATTGTCCGGTAGCGATTTTACCAACAATTGCTTCAACGGATGCTCCAACTTCTGCCCTCTCTGTAATTTATTCAGCAGAAGGCGTGTTTGAACGCTATCGTTTCTACAAGAAAAACCCAGATTTAGTATTAGTTGATACAAAAGTCATTGCCAATGCTCCTGTTCGTTTATTAATCTCAGGAATTGCCGATGCGCTTGCTACTTGGGTGGAGGCTCGTGCAGTCATCGAAGCACAAGGCGGCACAATGGTCGGTCAAGTGCCAACGATTGCCGCAGAAGCCATCGCTCGTGTCTGCGAAAGTACTTTATTCGAAAATGGTCTACAAGCCGTTGCAGCAGCAAACGCCAAAGTGGTTACTCCATCTTTAGAAGCTGTTGTAGAAGCAAACACCCTCCTCAGCGGTATCGGTTTCGAATCGGCTGGTTTAGCAGCAGCGCATGCCATCCATAACGGATTCACTGCCATCCATGGAGACATCCATACTCTCACTCACGGTGAAAAAGTAGCTTATGGTACATTGACACAACTGTTACTAGAAAATCGTCCAAAAGAAGAACTCGATAAATACATTACTTTCTATAAAGCGCTTGGATTACCAACAACGCTGAAAGAAGTGAAATTGGATTCTGTATCGTATGAAGACTTACTCAAGATTGGATCTCTTGCTACACAAGAAGGCGAAACTATCCACCAAATGGTTGTTGACTATACTGCCGAAGATGTGGCAAATGCTCTTCTTGCTCTTGACCAATATGTCACTACAAGATTCTAAAAATGACTAGGTAGAAACCAATAGCCCAAGC
>NZ_JAPWBR010000022.1:0-31279 GCF_041433555.1 Granulicatella sp. 20925_1_45
CATATATGATAATTTTCAAAATTGGGACAAAAGAAAAAGGCCGGACAAATTGTCCAGCCGTGGAGTCTTTAGAATTATAATCCTGGTGCTTCGTTGATTGTTGCTGTAAGCATCCAAACTAATTTTTCTAAGGCGCCTTTTGCACCTGTGAAGATATCTTGTGTTACATCGTCGCCTTCTTCACCAGCTACTTCGATACCTTTTTGGTAAAGGTCGATTAAGTAACGGTAACCTACTAATAAATGACGGATGCGATCTTCCATGCTGTCGCTGTAGTTTCCTTTGGCATCTGCAATCTTAGTGTTGTCGGCAAATTCACGTAATGTTGAATAAGGAGCTCCACCCAATGTGATTAAACGTTCTGAAATTTCATCTAATTGAGCGTCTAACAATTCCATATGTTGATCCATTAATGGATGCATTGTCATGAAAGTAGCTCCGCGCATGTACCAGTGAGCTTGGTGTACGATTACTGATTGTTGGCTTAAATCAGCCACTAATTGATTTAATACTTGTTTTGTTTGTTCTTTTGACATATCTATTACCTCCTGTTTATAATTTAGAATTATTCTAAACTATGAATATAGTATAGTCCTGTTTCGGAACATTGTCAATAGACAGGCACGAAAAAAGGGTTAGATTTTTCTAACCCTTACTTAATTACTATATCCATTCATAAAGTAATTCTTATAATTCAAAAAGTATCTTTCCGATAATTCATCATTTTCTCGATATAAACTTTCAGCGATTAGAAAAGATTTTTTAATAGCTGGAACATTATTAGAATCACATAAAATCACGTAAGCTGTCGACAACTCCCCACTTGGAACAGTCAAAGCAAAACAGTTTGCCATATTAGCTATTCGTAGAAAACCTTTATTAGCTGCAACCTGTATCTTTTTAGTTGTATGATCAAAATGTCCAAAGACAGTATCTCCAAACCCATTCAAATCTACAGGACCTTCTTTGCTCACAATAATATCGTATTTCTCCAATAGTCTTTTTGCTGTTTCTATTAATGCTAAACGTTCATTATCATATTTCCCTTCAAACGAGCTAACTTCAATATTCTCGTCCTTCAGCAAATTACAGATATTTTCATCATCAACCAGTATTTTCACTTTTCGATTTGAGTCTTCTAAAACCCTTAGACCTAAATATAATTCTCGAAGCAACTTTAGATTTTTAGATATTAAACCTATAGATGGTATAAATGAAATTCCGTCAGTTGACACTTTCTCATTCTCTACTTTTCGTTCTTCTCGAAACAACAATGAATCAATTAAAGAAAATAAATTTAGTGAGATAGCAGGAGCTAAAACTGAACCCCCACCATCTGTACCCACGCCTATATCATTTATCCCCAAGAAAACATTGATTGCCGTCCCACTAGAAGAGCCAGTCATAGCTAACCCGGTTATTGGATTCTTTAAATGAATATCAATCGCTCGACCACCTAAACTAGATTGATCTCGAGTATGCAGATAGTACGAATTTTGATTAAATTTCTCCTCCATAGCTGCGGTTAAATGCAAACTGTTTTTAACTCCTAAATAATAACCATCTTCATTAGAAATCTCATCATAAGCTAATGGATACACCGTATCTACTGAGTTTGATGGATTTTTCATCGCAAGCATTGTTTTATACGCATATTTTTGTATTTTTTCCATAGCAAAACCTATTTTTCGAAAATTTTATTTAAGAATGAATGTCCATGTTGCGGAGAATCCACATTAAAGTATTCTCCGACAGTAGCAGCAACGTCAGCCATAGTATCGCGTTCTCCCACATATTTCCTCGTGATGCCAGGACTGTATATCATCAATGGAACTCTTTCTCTCGTATGATTACTATGTCCAATTGTTGGATCATTCCCATGGTCCGCCATCACAATTAGAATATCTCCAGCATTTAATAGTGGAAGTAATTCAGCGATGCGCTTATCGCTCACTTCTAACCGGTCTGCATATCTTTCAACATCTTCAGCATGACCAGCCAAATCGGTTTCTTGAATATTTAATGCAATAAAACCATTTTCTATGCTCTCAACTTCTTTCAACAAACAATCAAACAAATAATCAGAGTCGACACCTGGGAAAAGTCTTGTGCTTGTTGTTTGTATGATATCCGCTATCTTACCTAAGAAAGAAACTGTAATTCCTTTCTTATCAAGAATCGTCGGTATTTGAACATTCTTATCAATTCCATACCCTAAATGAACTACCTGATATCCGTGATTATAAACTCCTGATTCTGGAGCATCTACCCCTGCTATCTTGTCATTCTTCACTTTTCTAGCTCGCAAAAGATTATCGAGATTAATTTGTTCTCCTCCAAAAGTGATAACTCTTGATACTTGAACAACCTCTCTGACGACATGCCCAATCTTACTTAACTCTTCAAAACTAATTAAATCTAAGCAAGCTGAAACATTGTAAACTTGGCCATAATCTGTTTCCAAATTATCTCCAACAGTTGCCACTTCATTTACAACAAGAATTTGTAACCCTGGTTCTCCAACACGTCTAACCTTATAGCCATATTTTAATAGGTTCTGTTCAACTTCATCTATTTTTTCATTAAATGGCTGAATTAAAGGAACTTTCGGAGTAGTACCCATTATTTCTTGATGCCCTAAAAAAGAATCTGCTCCATAATGAGTTAAATTTGCTGTCCCATAATTAGCAACATCAGAAAATTTATGTTCTCCAACTTCTTCACCTATAGCATTCATAAGGCCTAATTTTTCTAGTGTAGGAATTTTTATATCCGGTTTTGATTGAATGATATGTTTCGCGGTATTACTTCCAACATCTCTAGGTCTTACTTCTGCACAGTCATTCATGGCCCCTACGCCAAAACTATCTAAAACAATGAGAACAAATCTTCCCATTTTTTCACCTTCTCACTTTATTTCCCAAGCTATCATAAATCCCAACTAAATGTGGTTCCCCACTCTGCAGTCCTGAAACAATAGCTAAATCACTTCGAGTAACAAAAATCTGCGTTCTAAAAGAACCAATCACTGTCGCTCCAACTGGATGCTCATTTTTAGTCTCAATATAATAATCAATACTCTCATCTTTCAGAGGAAGAACTACATCGAAAACGACATTATTTTCATCCACGACTTCGACATTTTCAAAATGCCCTCGTCTATAATATCCTCCGCCATAAAAATATGAATGACCATCCAAGTTATGAGAAATCTCGCTAACATATACTAAAGCTGGTATTTCAGGTAAATCCAGCACGGCATGAAGCGGAGTGGTTCCCGTCAAAGCATGCCCAGGTTCTCCTTGGTGTCCTCCTAATTTTCGAATTTCTGGGATTGTCACTGAGCAAGTAGCAGATGGCATATTCAATATTGGTTGAACACCTTCTTTTTCAAGAATTTCTTTCGCTTTTTCTACTGTTTTCATATTATTTGTTGGAACAATATTTTCTTTACCATCAAATAAAAAACAAGGAAACGAAGTTATTCCACCTATTTCTACCCATTCAGACTCCTTAACAATAGCAATAACATCATTTAAATCGGAGAGATGAAATCCACCGTATTGGCCATCATAAATATTGTCGTCTTTCTCTATAACTTTCAACAAAAGCTTCTGATGTTTTTTTAATCGATTTGCAACACGAATAATCTGCTGTACTTTCTCAAATGAGTACACCGTAATGTAATCTGTTCCATACAAAATGATTTTCTCCAACAAAGCATCAGGAATTTGAACTAAATGGCCTACATTACCTAGAGGTAACCCCTCTTCCATCATTCTTAACGCTTCTTTATAGTCAACAACTACTGCCTTTTTTATATCTGTATTTTCAGCAATCGCCCTTGCTATAAACGGATTTCTTCCAATCTGTTTAAGCATATAATAAAGCTCAACATCTTCTTTATTTGCGGTTTCAGACATATATTTTGCGTTTTGGATAACCGCGTCTAAATCAATCACATAAGTATCTGGAAGGATTTTACCATCTTGATGCAGCTTGACTGCAAAATCGACTAAAGATCGATTTCTTCTATTCACAAGATCAAGAAACATCTTTGTCACCTTCTAACAAATTCAATAAATGAAGATAAATAAACTCTAATTCATTCTCTGAATAAACTTCTTCACCGATATAATTTGATAAGCGACTCCAAACTTCTTTACATTCAGCAAAATTATGATGGTTATTAACTTCATTTCGAATGATTTCTTCCATTTTGGCATCCAACACTTCATTTTTTCTGCGTCTCGATTCGGCCATCGCTAAATGAATAAGAAATACTTCGACCTTCGTTTCATCATTAATCTTCATTTCATTTTGGAAAAAGTCACTAGCCTTCAATATATATTTTTTTGTATCTTCATCTATAACATCCGCCACTACCAGAACATCTAATTTCTCTTCTAGCATGAACTCACCCCTTTTAATATTGAGGAATCATCTCATTATTTTTAACTTTATTTTGAATCTCAATTATTTTATCCGCGGCTACACTTTGATTAAAAAATGCCCTAAGCGAATCATCATCTTTATGAACTACAACAACTGCAGATGTCATATCATCAATCCACTGATTGTGTTTTAATTTCGAATAGCTTAAATCGGAATAATCTTTATCCATTAATTCATCTAAATTCCAAACACCAACGTCTACAATTCCCTTTCTTAGCGCTGTTAGAATTTGAAATCCAGGCATTTCAACTAATTGAACATTTTTATCTTTTACTACCTCTTCTGTCAGTAGATATTGGTCGATTGAATTATAATCAATAGCTACTTTCTTGCTTTCAATAGTCTTATCAGCATTTTCACTAGAAAAGACAACAACGTGCTCACTTAAATAACTATTTTTACCGAAGTCTAGCGCTATTTCTAATGGTTCACGATTATGAATAGCTTGTTTAGCAGCAAATTTTGAAACAATTGCAAAACGATAAAACTTACTCGTAACTGCTTTAATTCTTTCTTTAGATCCACGAATATAACCTAGATTCAATGGAATATGGTTATTGCGGAATTCTTCGTATATTCCAGTTGCTAAACCTTCATAGAGTTTAGAGTATGGCAACGTCATAGTCCCAAGCACCGTTTCTGACAATGCATAAGATTGTAATATTTCATAATTAATTTCTGAAATAAACGAACCTTGGTGTCCTTTGCTGATTAATTTAAAGGCACCCTCACTTTTTAAATAAGAAATCGCATTTTGAACGGTCCCACGAGCTACTTCTAAATCTTCTTGATATTCAGAAATACTAGGTACCTTATCTCCTACCGATTTCTTTAAAAAATCAGATGCAATAGCATTGACTACTTGACCTTTTTTCATTAAAAACTTCTCTACCATACTCTTCCTCTTATTTACTCTTTCACTTTTTCTATAGATTCTTTCAATATTCTTATAATCGTTTTAGCACCTGAACGATTTGGATTAATACGGATCAAACGCTTTTCTGCTGTTGGATCCGCATTTCTAAAAGTGCCGGAAACTCTATAAAACAAAGGGCAAAACTCATATTGAGATTCAGCTCCTACAGGATACGGCAACGCGCCTAACTTCGTCGCTTCCTCAATTACTGCTTCAGCAATCGGTTCTTTTAATTCTACAATCAAAACTCTCGATTGAGCGTTCACAATAGAGGCTTCTTTAACCGCCTCTAAAGTCCCTTGATTTAGCGATTCACATACTTCCTCGCCAACTTTAGCGGAAATTGCTTGAGAAACTGGAACATATATCATCCCTTTTAAAACATCTAGAGCTTCATGCCCCTGCACTTGTCCTCCACCGGAGTAGTTTTCTTTCTTCAAACTTTGTAGCGTTTCTGAATTTCCTACTACACAACCTATCCCTTCCGGTCCTAAGAGCTTAAATGTTGAAAAACAAGAAATATCCGCTCCATATTGAACTCCAATCTTTTCTGTTTTAAAAACAGAGTAGTTATCATCTGTAATCACAAATATATCAGGGCGCAACTCTTTAATTGTTTTAATAACTGTTTCAGCTTCATATGAATCAGATGGAAGTTGTCTCGTAACTTGAACAAGTGCTGACGTTATTTCTTCATCTTTAATTTTGTCCTTCACTGCCGCTAAGTCGTTAAAATCTACTTTTTCATATGTGATGCCTAACATTTCAAAACTCACATTTGTTGTTGGATAAATAGGTGCATCATGAATTAATATTTTCTTCTTACGATTAACACCCACATGTAACGCAAGTCTTATTGCATTTGTTCCTGAACCTCTAACTAATAGAGCCTCGTCTGTGTTAAAAAAGTTTGCAATAACCTTTTCGACCTTTCTTGTATACACAGGTTGATTCAGACCTTTAACTACTCCTAAATCTCCCCTAGTTAAAATTTCATTTCCAGGAAAGACTTTTGTAATCTCATCTACTAACCTGAATTGCATTTCTTGCGCTTCTGCGATTGTCAAACTTTTTAAAGGATAACTTTTCATCTTTTACTCCTTACCAAAAATCGTTTAGGATTTTCCACTAACATTTTACGGATGAATTTGTCTGAGACTCCTCCCTCTCGTAACATTGGAACAAAACGATCTAATAGATAAGAATAACCTATTCCACCTTGATATTCTAGGTTTGACTTCCGCGTAATATCCATAGATAAGAATACCTTGTCTTCATAGCCTCTTTGCTCAATTTCCTTTAGCATTTCTACTCGCAATAAGTCGGGTTGGTAGTTCTCTTTACCCACAGTATCAAACTCTACATAGACACCTTCATCTAACATCTTAAGAATATAATTTACATCGCCCGTTAAATCGACATGTCCAATAATGACTCTATCTAAATCTACACTCTCTTTTTTAAAGAAAGCGACTTGTTCATGACCATATGTTCCTAGAGTTGTATGAGTAGTAATTGGAACTCCCAAGTCTTTATGAACAATTGACGAGGCGAGAAAAACCTTTCTTTCTCTATCAGTCATCGTATTTTTGCTTGTTCCTATTTCACCGATAATTTGCGCTTTTATATTTGTCCCGTCAATCCCTTCAAGGATCTCTCTTCGCATTAAATCAGCTAACTCTTCCACACTCGCATCCGTCACGAATTCCGGTAAAAATTTATCTTGATAAAAGCCTGTCGCTTGAATAATATTAATTTTACTAAGCTCAGCAACCTTTTGAACATATAAAGGATTTCTTCTCATATCAAGGTTCGTAACATCTACGATGTTACGAACCCCTTTAGCATATAATTTTTTAAATTCTTCTACTGTTTCATCAAAGCAATTTAAGTTAGTATCATCAATATTTTTTAATCTAGATAAATCAATAGTCGTATGTTCGTGCATATAAGTAATTCCATCTATGAACGTCATATCAACAATCTCCTATCCAGCAACTGGTGTGAATAATCCAACCATGTATAGAATATTAACAATAATTCCTAAACTGATTGCTGCAACTGGTCCAATAGCTAGTTCAACAATAGGGCTTTTAGCCTTTCTATTTAGAAGAAGCAATCCAATTACCCAGAAGTATCCAATTCCAGGTGCGATTTTTTCAGATGCAATAGCACCACCAACTAATAAAGCCACTTCTAGAACTTTATTCATTGCTGTACGAATATGTTCACCCATTTCACGAATTCCAGGGAATTTATCTAATCCTTTAGCCACTAATGCTAACAATTGAACTTCAACAAACATCAATGCAGCACCGGCAACAAATGCAACTAATGGATTACCATTTAGCAACATCCCTACTACAAATACAAACGTTGCTCCGGCTGGGCTGTAAACCCCTGTAACAATTGCTGTTGAGAACACTAATGGAATAAATCCAATTCCTCGAGCAAACGCAGCTAAAGCAGCTTCACTAATTTTTCCTTCAGTCAATAATTTTAATGAAATTGGGTCTCCAGCAAGGATCATTAGACTAGTAGAAGCAGATACAAGTCCACCTGTGATAGATAACCAAATCCAATTTTTCTTAATTCTATTTACACGTTCTAAGAAGACACTAACTAATGTTTCGTTAGAATTGCTTCCATCTCCTTTTACTTGCATTGCAAATACAATCATAAAGATCATACCAACAAGTAAAGACATACCTTCAGCACTCAATTTGATAGTAACAGCATCAAGCTTAATAGTTCCATATTGTTTTACTGCAAATAGCGCTAATAGTGTAGCAACTAAAGTAATAGCTGCTTTTTTAAATCCATGTTGGCTAGCAATTGCAATTGCAGGGAAAATACTAAACCCAACTACAATAGGACTACCTACAGAAGATAGAGCTGGCATAAAGTTCACAGGTAGCATATTAAATAAATCGACAATAGCTTGAAGTCCTAAAACAAGTCCAACTCCATATAAAGCACCTAAAACACCTGAAATTACTAATCCTACGTTACCTTCAGGCGCCCAAGAACCAATGATATCAGTCATTAACAAAATACTATGAACTAAAATGATAGAAGCACCAATCGAAACAGGAATACCAAAACCAATAACTAGACCAAAACTTAAGGCAAAACTTGTTGCTGCTAATTCTTTTTTACCAATCTTTTTCTCCAAATATTCTGGTAAGATAGGTCTCAATCCATCATTAAATACTGCAATTCCTTTATTCGCAAGAATCGAACAAAGAGCTCCCAACAGAGCGATTACAATTAATTCTAAAGTTTTATCCATCTTAATTCCCTCAATTTCTTTTAAATTTTATTTATTTCATCCATGATAATTGGAACCACATCATTTTTATGTTGAGCTGTGAATCCAAAAGCCTTCTTGCCACTACGAACACTTTCTCTGATTTCCTCTTCCGGCATAATTTTTCCAGGCATTGAAACTGTCACACAGTTATCTCTTCCTAATAACGCTAGAGCCATCGCTAAAGCTCCGCCGCCACCTGTGTTACAAGCTCCAATATAATAATCTGCTGCACCTGTTTTAATAGCCATCGCAGCGTCTAAGTCACTTTTTACATCAACGGTGTACTCTGGTAATCCATATTGGATTACCAAAGCTTTCACCTCTTCTTTATCAATCTGCCCACCAACTACAATTCTCTTCATTCATTTTCCTCCTTTTCTATTCATTCAAAAACTCATTATGAACAGCATAGTTTACAGCACTCGCAAAATCGTGTGTATTGTTATAATTACCATTTTCGCGTTGTCCGTTATTCATTTTGTTTGTTAGTACAATTACGACAATCTTATTTTTTGGAGAGATTGTTACGTAAGTTCCAGTAAAACCATTATGGCCAATAGCATCCTCAGCTAAAGGTTTCATCCAACCTGCGTTCTTTAAATATCCATACGATTGAATTGCACCATAACTTGTCTTGAATACATCTTGTAAAAATAGTTCAACTGTTTTTTCATCATAGAGAACAGTGTCTCCGTGTTTTCCGCCATCTAATAATACTTGATATAAAGTTGAAAGATCTGAAGCTGTAGAGAATAACCCAGCATGGCCTGCAATACCTTCGTTAGCCATAAATGAATTACCATCATTTACTTCACCTTGAAGTTCATACGTTCTCCAACCAGTGAACTTATCAAATGCTTCTTTATCTGCTGACATGTCATATCCAAATTTAGGGAAGTTAACTTCATCAATCATCATCTTTTCAAATGGATTTCCATATGAAGTAACAGCAATTTGTGATTTATCTATTCCATTTTTTAATGGATTAAACATAGTGTTTTTCAACCCAAGAGGTTCGTAAATAGTTTTTGCTACATATTTATCAAATGCTTCTCCTGTAATCTTTTCGGCAACAAACGCTAGTGTCATAAAGCCTAAATCACTATATTTGTACTCGCCAGGTTTAAACTCTAATTTTTGATTTTCAATATACTTTAATGTGTCCTGTCTATTATTAGAGTATAAGTAGATAGCCTTCCATTGAGGAAGCCCTGAAGTATGGCTTAATAGTTGACCAATTGTGACGTCTTCTTTACCATTCTTACCAAATTCAGGTAGATATTTTGTAACTTTATCATCTAATTTGACTTTTTCTTCATAAACTAAATGCATAAACACTTGTGTTGTTGCACTAATCTTTGTAACTGATGCCAAATCAAAAAGAGTTTCATTAGTTACAGGTGATGGTTTTTCAATTTTTTCAGCAGGATTCTTCGAAAAATCAAAAGCTTGAACTGTTCCATAGCTCTTTTGGAAAATCATCTTTCCATCCTTTAAAACTACAATTTGAGCACCTGGTGTAGCCTTAGGATTATCATCTGCTAATTGGCTCTTAACGTACGAAAAAGCGACTGCATCAATTGCTTTTTCTAAGGATTTCGATTGGTTCCCATCCTTAGTTTCAGATACAACCGTTGTTTCAGAACTTTGAGGAACGACTTTATTTGCACAACCTGCTAACCCAAAAATACTTAGAGCAGCGGTAGCTAGTAACATTTGCTTCTTAATATTTTTCAACATCTTAACTCCTCCGTTCAATATACATTTTTTTGTACACTAGCCTAATATAAAAAAATTAAGTCATTACAGACACCCCCACGTTGAAAATACATTTTTTTGTACTGCGTTCTATACAACAAGTATAATGCTACAAAACAGTTTTGTAAACCCTTTCTTTAGATAAATTCTGCCATTTATACTACTTAATCATAAAAAAAGGCGCTTCTCTTTCGAGAGCGCCAGAAGCTATTTGTATTATTTTTTCGCTAAATCTGTGATGTAGTCGAAGAAGGCATCGCGGTCGACGTGGTAAACAAGGTCGACTGGGCGGCCATTTTCGGCTTTGACGGTACGGCCACGGCTTGCACCGGCCACAATTACGTCGCTGTTTACAACAGAACGTTTCACAAGGTCTTCTTTTCCAAATGATGCCGTCGTTAATACGTCCCATAAGAAATAAGTTGAGTTCGTTACGTAGTGAGTGAGCGGCGGAACGATGGCGTAACATTGACCTAAGAAGTCAACGCCTTCGATGGCACGTTCTTTTGCCCAGCGGTCGCGGACATCTAGAGATAATGGCACCATGTTTGTACTTTCAAGCGCCACTAATTCGATTTGGATGCCTGATTCCCAAACGCGTTTTGCAGCGAATGGATCCCAGTACACGTTCCATTCGGCAGTTCCGTCGTGTTCAGGGTCTTCCACGTTCCCCATATCAAGGAAAGTTCCACCCATCCAGTACAGTTTACCGATGTTTTCTTCGATGGTTGGGTCTTGGTCTAACGCACGTGCTAAGTCTGTTAATGGTCCTACGAAAACAAGGTCCACTTTCTCGTTAGATTCTTTTAAGGCACGGATTAAATCTTCGTGCGCTTTTAATGGTGAATCTTGCACCGTAATTGGTTTATGTTCGTTTAAGATTGGAAGTGCGTCCACTGTGAAGGCATGCATTCTCCACTCTTTCGGGAATGGGTTCACAGGGCGTGAGTCTGAAGAAGCGACTTTCAATTGTTTGTCCTTTTCAGAACCGAACTTATGAATAATCTTCTTGCTGGCTTCCACCGCTGGTAATAAATAGCAGTCCGCTTCGATTACGCCGACCCCTACTAATTCCACGTCTTCCATTTTTAATAGTAAATATAATGATACTAAATCATCCACGCCACCATCGTGGTTTAAATAAACTTTACGCATTTATGAGTTACGCTCCTTTAAAATGGTTTTCTTGCACGATTTATTATACCTAAAAACGAACGATAAATAAACTATTTAATATAATGTTTGGTTTTATTTTTTAGTGCATTCGATAGAAGTTTATGGTACACTGTTTCTAATCATTTTTTAATGTTAGGCTGTGACTCAATGAAAAAGAAATTATTAGATACGATTATTATAGGATTCGCCCTGTTCGCCATCTTCTTCGGTGCCGGAAACTTAATCTTCCCACCTTACCTCGGCGTAACAGCTGGAGAAAACTGGGGAATAGCGACCCTTGCCTTCCTCATTAGCGATCCACTATTATCGATTATTGCCGTAATGGTTGTGGCGGCTCTTGGCGGAAGTGCACTAAATGTTGGACGTAGAATTCATCCACTTTTTGCTAGTGCCCTTGCTGCAATTTGTGTCCTCCTCATCGGACCGATTTTCGCAGTTCCGCGTACCGGAGCATCCACGCACGAAATCTTCGTACAATCGTATTTCCCAAGCGCACCACAATGGATCACTTCGCTCGTATTCTTCGGGATTGTCCTCTGGATCACGTATAAGGAAAACTCCGTAATGGATGCTATCGGAAAATACTTAACACCGATTCTCCTACTCATCCTCTTCTTGATTTTTGTCGGAGCCGTTCTTCAACCAAATGCAAGCTTTGCTGCAACGGATAGAACCGGACTCTTCGCACAAGGATTTAAAGAAGGCTATCAAACCATGGACGTGCTCGGAGCGCCCCTCTTAGCCGGAGTCGTGATGAAAGATATTACGCGCCGTGGGTATTTAAACAAAAAAGACCAATTCAGAATGATGTTCGGCGTTGGAATTGTGGCGTTCATCTTACTCGCATTAGTGTACTCGACACTGGCATACAGCGGAGCCAGCATGAGCACAGTCATCGACACAACTGCGCAACGTGCCGCAATGCTGACAACCATCGTGAAGAACTTACTCGGGTCATGGGGACAACTCGCGATGGGACTGGCCGTCTGCTTCGCCTGCCTCACAACTGCGATTGGACTGACAACCACTTGCGGTCAGTATTTCGAAGAAGTGTCTAAAGGAAAAATCTCCTACAAGAAAACGATTCTTGTCACTGTAGCAGTGGAATTCATCATCTCACTCGTCGGGGTGGATTCACTCATCAACTTAGCCGTTCCAGTGTTGACATTTATCTTCCCGATTATGATCGCACTCATTCTCTTCTCTGCCTTCGATAAATACGTCCCATACGATTGGACGTATCTTGGAGCAGTAGTTGGAGCCGGAATCGTCGGCCTCGTACAAGGAATCAACACCCTTTCACAACTTTTAGGCGGAAACCTACTAGGAGACGCAGTCAAATTAATTGGCACCTTCCCACTAGCCACATATGGCCTAGAGTGGATTGTCCCAACCTTTGTCGGCGCCCTTATCTTTACAATTCTAGCCGCCATCCTAAAACCAAAACAACTTGAATTTGATTAAAAAACGGAGCCTCTCAGCTCCGTTTTTTTACTATTTGTATAGAATTTTCAAAAAAATAATGCTCCCACTACAAACTGTAGTATTTTTTCATAAAAAAAGTTTATAATAGTTTCTATGAAGATTATTAAATGACTAAAGGAACTAGGAAAAATATTATTAACGCATTTTTGAGACTGGCTTTTAAATTTCCAAATCAATCGCTTTTTTCGTTTCCTGAGATTGCAACTGAGGCATGTATCGCAAGATAAACAATTTATAAAAAGCATTTTAATAATCCAGAAGAATTAAAATCATATCATTTAACATTACCTAAAGAAATGTTAAATGATATATTTGTGACCATGATTTTAGCAACTATACAAGAACTACTATCTACATATTTTGAATTTTATCTAATATTCTTTCAAAAATCCCCCTAAAGGAGAGGTATCTAAAAGGTTCATTCAATATCTTATTAATCAATCTAAAAAACCTAGTGGTATTGTAGGCCAGGTGATTGCGAAAATTTGGACTTCCTATTTTAAAAAGCTTAGCCTTTGGACAATAAAACAAACTACAATTATAGATAATAGTCGAGTTTTAGAAATCGGCTATGGAGGTGGCAGCACCATCAAAAATCTCCTTGCTTTGAATAAGCATCTTGAAATTCATGGCATTGACATTTCTAAGGAATCTTATCAAGTTGCAAAACGAATTAATTCAGATGCTATACAAAATGGTGATGTTCATCTTAGGATTGGAAATGTAGACGCGCTACCTTATCAAAATGACTACTTTGACCTTGTATTTGCCATTCAAACACATATTTTCTGGGATGATTTAAAAAAAGGCTTTCTGGAGATCTATCGGGTCATGTCTAGCCACTCCACTTTAATTATTGCTTGCGAAAAAGAAAAAATAAATTATCATATGCCAGAATATACTGCAACTCATGCGTTGGATAATATTTTAAAAAATGTTGGCTTTGCAAAAATTGAAGTGAGGCAGAATCAAAATTGGGTTTTATACATTGTGTATAAAGCTATCAGCGTTGATGCTGATTAATTTATAGTTATTTAATAGAGTTATTTTCTTCCATTTGTCAAGTCTATCAAGGCTTTAAGTAAAGAAAGAGATAAGACAGTAGCTATTCTGGCTCTCTGTCAACTGTAGCGGGTGACGAAAAGCTAACATCTAGATAGGTACTGATAGGGAGCCCACTGAGAAAGTCATCAATCGATGGCTTCTTTTATTATACTAAACTCGAGGTGATTATACGCTTGATAATCTGTCAGCTTGATTGGGATATGGGAATTATCATACGCTATGCCTTCAAGTCTGTGGCATAAAAAGAAGCAAAGAAAAAAATCTACAGCTCTCCTCTTAAAAAAAGGAGGATTTGTATCTGTCAACTTGATTGGGATGTGGGAATTATCATACGCTGTGCCTTCAAGCCTGTGGAAGCTTTGCAGTGACGAACGGAAAAACTTGCGGATCAATCATAGTAGTTGTACGGAAAAGCAACCAATGCGAAATAGAGCCACAAGGCAATTGATTGCCCTGTGGCTCTTTGAGGCTTGGTAGGATTGAGACCTAGGCTCAATCCGGTGCCCGACTAACTACTATAATTGAAATATCCGCAAGGATTTTTGACGTTCGTCACAAAAGCAAAGCTTCCCTAGTCCACAGACTTGAGGGCTTCTAGCATATCGATGCGTTGGAGGAGATGGTTCACCATATACCCTAGCGCAACCAAGATGACAATCACAATCACACATGGCAACACATATACAAACCATCCGACAGCGGGATTGAACATGACAAACCCCGGTGCCACCGTCTCAATAATCACCCTATGCAGCACTCGCCCAAACAAAATCCCGACACCCATCCCGATAACCGATAATAAAATCGTTTCGCGGTAAATATACATCGTCACTTCTTTATTCAGGAACCCAAGCACCTTAATCGTCGAAAGCTCGCGGATTCGTTCAGCAACGTTGATGTTGGTTAAGTTATAGAGGATAACAACCGCTAGTAAAATCGAAACGACTGTTAAAATCATCATGACACGACTCAACGAACCAACAGTCGTATCGATACGACTCACCATGGACGTATTTTGCACGACGGCTTTCACACCGCCTAGGGCCATTAAGTCAGCGGCCGCTTTTTGTACGCTAGCAGCGTCTTTGTCTTTAAACTGTACGAAAATCGCGTTGTCTTGCGGCACTGCTCCATAAGCCTTGGCGTACACTTCTGGCGTCATTACGACGAAGTGACCAGCGTACATTTCCACGACACCTCCGACCGTTAACGTCACATCCACACCGTCCTTATTCGGAAGCGTAAAGGTGTCGCCTGCTTTCACGTTTAAGAGTTTGGCTAATTTCTCGGAAATCAACACGCCCTCTGCAGGAAGCGCCACGGCTTTCTTCGATTTCGCATCATTCAAATGAAGATATGGAGAAAGGCTGGCTTCTTTGCCAACGAGCACCGTCACGGACTGCTCATCGTCCACGCCTGGCACTTCACGCGTCACCGATTCGCTATAAACGTCGCTATAAGAAGTGACACTTGAAGAGCTTAAATAGTTGTGTAAAGCCGCTTCTTCTGAGGCCGTTAACACCGTGTCTTTTGAAACAATCGCATCATACGTAATAATTTCCTTGAACTGGCGATCGGCAATCCCATCGAGAGACCCGAGAATTCCACGCCCTGCAAAGAGAAGGGCCACGCTCCCAGCCACCCCGAAAATCGTCATGAGCATGCGTTGTTTGTAACGGAAAATATTCCGCGCCGTCACCTTATGCGTGAAGCTGAGACGATTCCAAATGAACGGAATACGCTCAAGGAGAATCTTCGACCCAGCCACGGGAGCTTTCGGCAAGAGAAGAGCGGCCGCTTGCTCATGAAGTTCTCGACGGGCAATCCATAATGGAGGCACCACGCTACAGATGAGCGAGCAAACAATCGCAATTACGGCGATGAGTGGATGGAAATTCAACTGGATACTTGGCAATACCGTATCCTTCATCAAGGTCGCACCTAGCGCACTTGGTAAGGCGTAGGTTCCTAGTAAGATTCCAAGGACCGTGCCACTAACCCCTGCTGTAAAACCATACACGGCAAATTTCTTCATCACGTCTTTCGTTTCATAACCGAGCGCCTTCAACACCCCAGCGTTGATCCGTTCTTCGTTTACAAAACGCGTCATCGTCGTGACCGTCACAAGTGCGGCCACGGCATAAAGCACAATCGGGAAGAGGTTCCCCACCGACGTAATTCCTTCAGCGGTCGTCTTCATATTGAAGAACCCTTCGCTTCCAAGCATCGTCGAGCGTGTATAGACGGAGTACTTCGGTTTCGTGAGTTTTGAAACGACCACTTCCGCCTTTTCGAGTTCAGATTCAGCCTTCTGGATATCCTTATCGGCTGTTTCTTTCTTCTCGTTGTAGGTTTCTTCGCTTTCTTTTAGCTGCGTTTTGGCATCCGCGAGTTTGGTTTCACCGTCCGCCAACGTTTTCTTGGCTTCGGCTAGTTTTACCTTTCCCTCTGCTAACGTTCCAGCGTTAGCTTCAAATGCCGCAACCCCTTCGCGGTATTGGTCGAGGCCATCCACGTACTGGCTGTAGCTAGCGTAATACTTCGCTAAACCTTGTTGGTACGCTTCTTGCCCTGCGACTAATTGTTGCTTCTTCGATGCGAGTTCGGCTTCAGCATTTGAAATCGCCGTTTGCCCCGCTGCAAGTTCTTGTTCTTTTTGAGTGAGCACTTGTTCTTTGGCATTCAGTGTCTGTTCTGTTTGAGTGAGCTGAGCTTCCGCCTGCGTTAAAGCTGTCTCCATCGCTTGAAGGCTTGCTTCGGTAATACCTTGTGCGGCAGCAGCTGTTGGGTCGCTAGCTAGTAGCGCCTTCCCTTGCGCTAAAGCTGTCTTCTTCGCTTCGAGGTCTGCCCTACCCGCTTTTAGTTGAGCTTTGGCCTGCGCTAATTGCGTTTTGCCGGCTTCAAGTTGCTCCTGTCCACTTGCAAGCTCCTCTTTTTTGGCCGCAAGTTGTGTCTCGGCTTCTGTTAACTTGGCACTTGCATCATCTAACTGATCTTTCTTTTCGGCTAAAGTCGCCACGGCTTGTTCGATTTGTACACGAGCACTCTCGAGTTGCGCACGGCTAGCTTCCAACTGATTCCACGCGGCGCCAAGCTTTGCGTCTCCTGAAGCAATCGTTGCTTCGTTGCTGTCGATTTCTTTTTGACCGTCCGCAAGCGTCTTTTCGTTCTTTTCGATTTCGCTCTTGCCGTCTGCTAATTTCTTCTCGGCGTCCGAGAGTTGCGATTTGGCATCGGCGATTTTTTCTTTTCCTTCTGAAATCTTATCATCGGCCGTCGTCTTTAACGAATCTAAGCGTGCCGTTCCATTGTCGGCCAACTTTTCTTCTAGCGCCTGTTGCAACTCCGTCACCTTGTCTGCGTACTCACGGCTTGTCGTTTTCCATTTACGTAAATCCGGATAACGAAGACGCGCAATCGTATAAACTTCAGAATCGAACGCGTCTTTTGGCACTACGGCAAACCCGCTAAGGTCACCGCTCCCCGCACTCGACACACCCTTAATCGTGTTCGACAGAATCTCGCTGGAGTTCACAAAACCGGTGATGGTAAATTCATGTTCTTTCAGTAGAGTAGAACTTCCGGATTCATTCAAGCGAATCGTATCACCAATCTTGTACTGATCAGCCATCGTTTGGGCAAGCGCCACTTCACCTGATTTCGTAGGAAACGCACCACTCACCAACTCGAACGTCGAAATATCCTTCGTCTGTGAGAACACACGAATCGCACTCGGCGTATCACCAACCACCGTATCGACAAAATAGCCAAACTCCACATCGGCGTTCTCTTCTTGTATCTCGACTTGGTCCTCAGCGCTTAAACCATAGCCCGCCACCACGAATAAATCCGCAGCATTGGCCTGCTCCATATAGCTGTTCAAGGTGTCTTCAATATCTGGGCCAGACACTTTTAGCCCGACCAAACTGAACGCACCCAGCATCATGAGGAGCATGATTGAAAGGAAGCGCCCTTTCGATTGACGAAGGGAGTTTCTTATATCCTTATTTAATGTTTTCTTAGTCACGATCTTCACCCCTTTTAATATTCAAGCGTTTGAATATCTTGTGGATTTGGATTGAGTTCAATAGATTTCACGCGCGCGTCATGCATATGAATCACACGGTCGGCAATCGGCGCTAAGGCTGAGTTATGCGTTACGATAATAACGGTTGCCCCTTGATTACGTGACATATCTTGTAAAATCTGAAGCACTTGTTTTCCGGTATGGTAGTCGAGCGCTCCTGTTGGCTCATCACAAAGCAATAACTTTGGATTCTTCGCAACCGCACGTGCAATGGATACCCGCTGTTGTTCCCCACCCGATAATTGAGAAGGAAAATTATTCATGCGGTGTCCAAGACCAACTGCCTTCAAGGCATCTTCTGCATCTTGGGCGTCTTTGACAATCTCAGCCGCTAGTTCCACATTTTCCTTTGCCGTTAAATTCGGTACTAGATTATAAAATTGGAAGACGAAGCCGACATCATCTCTTCTATAGTAAGTAAGTTGTTTTTCATCAAAAGCGGAAATGTCCACGCCGTCGACAAACACATGCCCGTCGTCGTTTGTGTCCATGCCCCCTAAAATATTCAGAACCGTTGATTTCCCTGCACCACTGGCCCCTAAAATAATGACTAACTCTCCTTTTTCAATTTCAAAATTCACATCATTATTCGCGACAATCTCTGTATCGCCGACTTGATAACGTTTATAGCTATTCTTCATTTCAATATAAGCCATGTCTATCCCTCATTTCTACAAACATCGTTAAATGAACAACGTGTTGATTATGTTCGTTAAATACTATATAATGGAATTAATCAAAAAACAATACACAATAATCAACAATGTGTTGATTTAAGAAAAGAGTTTAAACAATGATGACACAAAAACGGAAAACCACAACGAAAAGCGATTTAAAAGAAGCACTCACTAGACTGCTGGAGAAAAAAGATTTCGAAGCTATTAGTGTGAGCGATATCGCCAGAGAAGCAGGCGTGAATCGCGGAACCTTCTATCTCCATTACGTCGATAAATTCGATATGATGGACCAGCTCATCGATGAGATTTTACAAAATATCTTACTCCTATTAAAAGAAGGCAATCCAAAAAATAAAGAAGAGGCCTGTCCAGGAATCGTGAAAATCTTCGAGTATTTAAAAGAAGACTTCGACTTTATTCACGCAATGACCTTGAACCGATTCAACTACACATCGAAACTCGTTCATGACTTCCTATTCGAATTAACCAAGCAAATTGGACCGATTAAGGAAAACATCGCGATGGTCTACCCGCTGCCAGAAGATTACGCGCAAGAAGTGTTTATCTATAGCAACAGTGCGATTTTCTTCCACTGGATTCAAAAAGGTGGCGTGGAAAGCCCTGAAGAAATCGCAAAAATCTTTTTCAGAATGTCATTATAAAGGAGAAAACTCATGCAAAAGACAATTATGAAAGACCCACTCTTCCTAAGCCAAAAATCAACTGCTGCCGATCCGAAAATAGAAGCGCAAGTGGTCCTCGACTTACAAGATACGCTTCGTGCCAACCGCGACCGCTGTGTAGGAATGGCGGCGAATATGATTGGCGTGAAGAAGAACATTATTATTGTAGCGATTGGTCCGATGGATTTGGTGATGCTGAACCCGCGCATTACGAAAAAGCAAGGCCCATATGAAACGGAAGAAGGATGCCTGAGCCATACGGGCACGAAGAAGACGACGCGCTATCAAACGATTGAAGTAGCCTACACCGACCCGAGCGGCAAGAAGCACACGGGAACGTTCACCGACTTCACGGCGCAAGTCATCCAACATGAGATCGACCATTTAGATGGGGTGCTCATTTAAAATACGCAAACTTCCGTAATCGTATTTTTTGAGCTTCTAAACGGACGAGGATGTTGGCTTGTGCCGGGAAGGCGGGACGTGCTCCTTTCGACGGCGATGTAGTCATCTTCTTCGTTTCATATATTAAGAAAAAGAAAAAAAGAGAAAAGGGTTGACTCTGACGTAACGTAATAGGTTACACTATCTAGTGTTAGGAGTTGAGGTTATGTATTTAATCAAGCAAGTAAGTGAAATCAGTGGTGTATCGGTGCGCACTTTACATCACTATGACGAAATTGGATTGCTTTCCCCGAAGAAACAGGAGAATGGATATCGCTACTACAGTGATGAGGAGCTTTCCCAATTACAGACGATTCTCTACTATAAATATTTGGGATTTCCGCTGAAAGAAATAAAGTCCCTGATGACGCAAGACGAGGATGATCTGTTGCCCCACTTAAAGCATCAGTTGAAGTTAATGCAGAAAGAAAAAGACCGTCTTCTAACATTAATCGATACATTAGAAAAGACGATTGCGTCTACGGAAAGGAAAATGACGATGACAACCGAAGAAAAATTCAAAGGGTTCACCTTCAAGGATAACGAGAAATATAAACAGGCCGCGACTGAAAAATACGGCGAAACCGTGATGAATGAGGCCGAAGAAAGACAAAAAGGCAAGGAAGAAATCATAGCAGACGGCTTCAACAACATCTTCTTCGCATTCGCGGATAATATCGAAAAAGGCCTACCATCAACAGACGCCGTGAACGTGGACTTAGCAAAACAACTCCACCAACACATGTGCGCTTACGCGTTCGACTGCTCCATCGATGTCTTCTCAAGCATCGGATTCGGCTACGCGCAAAACGAAGAGTTCAGAACGAACCTCGATAAATACGGCAAAGGCGTTGGCCAATACGCTTGTGACGCGATTCAAGCCTATGTCGCACAGGAGAGAAAATAAGCAAAAGAGGAGTAAGACACTTGTCCTACTCCTCTATTTTTATCTCACAAATACCAGCTTTTCTGGTGTTGATAGTTCCGCGTCAAACACAAATCCGTCTTCGCTAAAAGCCTCCAACTGCTTCACGTCTGTTACTTGTTCGTGCATGGCAAAACCAACCAATAACCCACGCCCTTTTTTCGACGTCGTAGAGTGTTGTTTCAACTTTCCGTCTTTACGCTCGTAAAATTCCACCTCTATCCAGTTGTAACGCGAGCGCTCTAGTAAGGTGCTGAACTCATCACTGGCACAGTTCACCACCGTTTCCCCTTCTTCGAACAACTCGGCCCATTCCTCTTTCCAATAAGCCTTCAAGCGCTTCCCGTCCACGCGCAATGGTCGTAACATATCCAAGCGATACGGCTTCACAAAAGCATCCGGTGCCACAGCTCCATATAACGCAGACAAGATGCGTACATGCTTGCTTCCATAGCCTAAGCCTTCCCTCCATCCCTCTACTTGCTTCAACCAGCGAAATGCCAGTCCGTTGTAGAGTTCGATGGCAGGCGCAGCCTCTTCTACTTTCCACCCTTCGATGAACGCTTTGTTTTCGTCGAGCAACTTCCCTTTGACCCCAAGCACTCGCGCAAGGTCCTCTTCAGGCACCGCACTCACGGCTTCGACCACTTTTGCGGCTGCCGGGCTCACTTCCCAGTCACGTTCCTCTAATGCGTCACAATTCATTTCCTTTGCAGGCGATAGTATTAATTTCATCTCAGCACTCCTTTTCATTATCCCCCTTAGTGTACCGTACCCGACGTATTTTGACAAAACACAAGGAGCAATTTATACTGATTACTATCAACCTAAAAGGAGAATTCTATGCACGTTATCATCAATTCCATCGCCTTATTTTACTTATTACCATTCATCAGCGTTGGAGTCTATACGATTGGAACGCAAAAACATTCACTCGCCAACTTCCTACTATTCATTGGAGGGATTACGGCACTTCATTCCGCCCGTTTGATTTACGAAAAATCAGTCACTGGATATATCTTCTGGATGTTAGCGTGGGCAGTCATGTTATACGCGTCCTATTGGAACAATCAGCACGAAAAACCCTATAAAACAGAAAATCAAATGCTTGAGTTTGTTGTCTGCTTTGTCAATAGAAATCCATTTCCGGATAAAATTAAAGACCCAAACAAAGCACGTGCCATCGTTGCACTTGTCATCACCATTTTAATGATTATCGCTTAACAAGGAGGACCTCCTATGGGCTATGTATTCATCATCTTTTTTGTTCTTAGCTTCTTTATCGTCACATTCGCGCTCATCCATCTACTCGCAGGAGGAGCCGCTCTTTTAAAAGGAGACAAAACAACAGGAAACATCCTCGTTTTTGCAGGAGGGCTCATCGCACTTCCTACAATCCCACTACTCGCAGTGTTACCTGGAATTCCATTCCTAACATGGATCCTTGGGGCAACTCTTTGCTGCGTGGGAGCGTACATGAACGGAAAAGAAAAAGGCAACATCAACAAATCACATCACGCTGTCCGCATCACCATCGCAGTTCTTCTCACGCTCGGATTGGCGCTCGTTTAATGCGGTTTGCATCTTAGGGAGGATTTTTTTATGTGGGATTTATTAATAAAGTTATTTTTCTTAGTACTCAGTATCATTATTTACACTCTTTTCAATTTATTCGCTTTTTTCAGAACAAAGAATACGCCTGGAAACGACTATATTTTCCTTAGCGCACTCTGTTCTATCATCACACTTCCAATGCTATTCGGTTCCTATCCGCTTTCAATAGTGACTTGGATTGGCGGACTGGTGTTGCTGTTTATCGGTTCTAAAAAGAATCATGAAGCCAACGATAATTCCGACCCAACGTTTTACTTTATAAATATAACTTTCGGAGCTATTATTACAGTGTTTCTGCTGTTACTTGGACAATGATGTGGGAAAGGAGGTCCTTTGATGATAGGCTTTGAATTGGATGTTTTATATAACTTAATATACATGATTATCGGTTACTCCCTATTAAACTTAACTGTTAGCTTAATAGCTAATTTTAGAAAAAAGAATACGCCTGGAAATAACTACATTTACATGAGCATACTCTGTTCTTTCGGTACAATTCCATTGCTATTTCTTTACTATCCTCTCTCGTTAGTAGCTTGGTTTATCAGCATAGTGTTATATTGTCGCGGAGCTGAAATGAATCATGAAGAAAAAAAAGATTACATTCCACTGTCTTATTTGTTTAGTATAACGATTGCAGCGATTATTACATTGGCACTATTTTCGATATTTTCACTTCATTCATGATTGAACTATTAATTGTTTAAAGAAAGGAACTTTATATGCTCGGATTAATCATAAGTTTACAAGGGCTTGCTGTTATCGCTTTTCTCTTCGGAGCATTCAATGCTTCGAAAGGGTTAAAAATGTTTTCAGAAGATTATGGAGCGCCACAAGGCTACTTGATGTGCATCGGCGGAGCACTCACCGGTTTGTCTGCTACAATGTTTATGCCCATTAAACCAATGGGAATCATTCTTTGGATTATCGGTTCTATCTGCTGTTTCATCGGAGTTAGTTGGTATGATAAAACTCACAAAGATCAGATATCCGGACAAATCATCCGTATTTTCACGATGGTTTTTGTCCTTGTGATTCTTTATTTCTCCTACAACATCCCATATCATTAAAAAACGGGTCTTCCACTGCTATTTCATTTATAATAGAGTGGAAGACCTTTTTAGTACTCTTCGCATCATTTAATCTTATAGGGAGAATTTCTTATGCTTAATATAATCATTTTTGTATTGTTTATTGCCATAGTTACCTTCCTTTTCATTCTCTATCACATAGTGAGGGGCCTGAAAGTATTACTCTTTCAGAAAAATCATAAGGGTGGTTGGTACTTACTAATCGGTTCATCAATCCTAATTGCTCTCTTTATTTATACTAAATATGTTGATTTTTCTTCCGTTCGAAACTTTGTGACTCCAATGTGGTGTATTGGCGGTATCCTATGTTTTATCGGTGATTATATTGCCGATAAAGAATCTGGACAAATAAAACTAGCCCCTACCCTCATTCGAATCATCGCCTTTTGCATTTCACTTATTGCGCTCTCTGTATAAAAATACTAATTCCAAGAAGACTCGACCCGCGAGTCTTTTCTTATTTCCAGCACCCTAGTTCATTCAAACGTGTCTTATCCAAGCATTTCCACTATAATAAAGACGAAGGTATACTATCCCTTCGCATTTTTTTACGTAATTGGAGATATGATTATGGTTTTACTATTCTATTATATTTTTCTTTTTAGATTTATTATCTACGTCTTTCCTCTCTACCATATACTCTACGGATTGATAGCAGTTTTTATCCTCAAAAAGCCTAAAGCTGGCTTATGCCTCATTCTTGGCGGCGCAATCCTTGAAACACTTGCTTATTTCGTTTTTTATAGTTCTAATACTATTCCCTGGCTTAAACAATACCTTACTATTCCCTGGACGATCGGTTGCCTCCTATGCTATACCGGCATTTATTTAGTTGATAAAGAAAAAAATAAACTAAACCTCTTCTTCTTTTTCATCCAAACTATATGCTTCGCCTTCTTCCACTACGCCTTATCCAACTAACTTTAAATCAACCAAAGACTCGCGTGGCGAGTCTTTTCCTATTTCTAGCACCCCACTAAGCAGTTTAAAAAGTTACAGCACCCCATGTCGCGGATGTTCCGTAGTTGAACTCAGGCTCACAGGCCAGACGTCCATTTCCTGATATGTCCGCACGACTCGTTCCGAGTCCCTTGCGGCATATCAGTCCAATGATTCTGGCCTAAGCGTTCGCCTTCGTATCCTGTTGTTAGCGACGAATCACCACCTCAATGAAAAGCACCCACTGTCGCGGATGTTCCGGTGTAGACGAAGTAAATTAATATCGTTCAAAAGCCAGACCCTCTCATTTTTCGCTCAAAAAAATAAAGAAAAATTCGTTGAACCATTGTGTTTCGAAAAATAGAAGCTTGCGAGTTTCTTTGGATTCTCTCCAAACGCCTAAGGAGGATAAACGAAAAGAATCAGTTTATTGAAAGAATAGTGGGACTAAGCATTAAAACGAATTAGGGGACGTAGGAATTTATTCCGTACGTCCCCTTTGAGGCTTTAAAGGTGCAAGACCCAGGCTTGCACCGGTGCCCCACTATAACTCTTTCAATAATAAAACTGATTCTGAACTCGTTTATCCGACAACGCACTTTTCCTCTAAAATCCAAAGAAACGAAGCGAAGCTTCGCCTATTCTTTCAAGCACACACTCATAACACAATGGTTCAACGAATTTTATCCTTTTATTTCATCACCATTTAATTTGTTTTTTTGCACACAAAAAGCCGAGAGGGTTCTCGGCTTTTCAAGGCGATTATTTGTTTGCTAATAAGTCGCGGATTTCTTTTAAGTAATCTTCTGCAGTTGGTGCAGCTGGAGCAGCTTCTTCAACTTGATTTTTCTTAGCTAATTCAGAAGCTTTGTTCATACCTTTAATGATTAAGAACAATACAGCGCCAACGATTACGAAGTTGATGATTGCAGCGATGAAAGCACCGATACCGATTTGAGCAGAACCTAAACGGAATGAAACTGCTGCGATATCTCCTGTGTTTGCTACCATAGCGATGATTGGTGAAATAATATCATTTACTAATGAATCAATGATTGCTTTGAAAGCTCCACCGATGATAACCGCTACTGCTAATTCAACGATATTCCCGCGCATTAAAAACTCTTTAAACTCTTTTAACATAAATGTTTTCCTCCTTTGTTTTTTAGGTTAAATAATTACCTTAAACAGAATACTAAAATTAAAACTAAAATACAACTAAAAACATTCAGAAATTTACACTTTTCGTACATAATTTTGCGGAGTGTATTTTTCTACCGAAAATCCGACTTCTTCCCCTGCAGCCATGCGCGCCAACAATTCGCCAATCCAGACACCGCTCGTAAGCCCTGAAGAGCCCAAACCACTTGCCACGAAGGCATTTGTCGTGTTTGGAACTTCGCCAAAGAACGGTAGAAAATCGGAAGTATACGCACGCGTTCCTACGCGCACTCCACTGCGTTTGGCATTTTTTAAACTTGGAAGACTCGCGCACGCTTCTTCGTACATGCCATTCAAGAGCTCTTCATCTGGAACCAAATCGAAACCTTGCGTATTTTCGTGAGTCGCTCCGACTAAAATCTTACCATCTGGGAATGGAAGAATATCAATCTCACCATGCAACATGCACACTGGCCATTTCGACGTATCTTCGGTCGTTTCCAAGGTTAGTTCAATCAACTGACCCTTTTGCGGACGAACATCCACATAGTAGCCAAGCGGTTCGAGAAGTTCTTTCACCCACGCACCACTAGAAAGGACCACCGCATCGAAGGCTTGTACCTCGCCGTCAAGACGCACACGGACCTCTTCGCCCCTTGCTTCAAGCGTTACTTTTTCACGGACCACACGAGCTCCGTTCTTCTCTGCCTGTTCTAATAGAAGTGTCACAAGCAACTCGCCGTCCACGCGTCCACCGCCGCTACAATAGAGTGCACTGTCTGGATTCGACCAGCCCGGAATCACACGCGTCACGTCTTCTGGAGTTAAGGCACGCACCTCGCCAATCATCGGCGCATCCACGCGTCGCTCCACGGCCATCTCTTCGACCTTCGCCAATTGCTTTGCGGTATGCTTGAAAATGTACGCTCCGACTTGCTCATACGGCAACTCACTGACACCATCTGCACGCAACTGATCCATCAACTGCGGATAGTACGCCGCGCCGTGAGACACGAGTAGATACCAGTCTTTATTGCGACGTTGCGACAACCATGGGCAAATAATCCCGGCAGCCGCCTTCGTTGCTTGACCCACGCCCGCGTCAAATACCGTTACTTCGATTCCCTTTTTGCTGAGCTGATACGCCGCAGTCGCCCCAACGATACCAGCCCCTACAATCGCTACTTTCTTCGTCATCTTCTTCACTCCTAGCTGAAGTCTCTAGTTTCAAATTGCCCTTCGCGTTCAAACCACTCGGCCACTGTTAAAAGCAGTGCCTCTTGTCCACGCGCCGCCATTAACTGCACGCCGATTGGAAGTCCTTTTTCGGTTAAATGCACCGGCAAACTAATCGCTGGTGCGCCTGTAATATTGGATAATTGCGTAAACGGTGTCAGCGCAAGTGTTCGGTCAAACATGCGCCAAATCACACTTTGTTGTTCAGGCACACTTAGTTCGTCCATATGCTCTAACGCGTATCGCACCGATTCTTCCATCGGGAATTGCGTATGAAGCGGAGCCACATCGCTCACACTCGGCGTTACAATCAAGTCATACTGCTCATGCACTTTTTCCATCGCATGCGCATACGTGTCCCATTTCGACAAAGCCGCGCTGTAATCTTTAGCTAAAATGCGTTCCCCTGACTGGTAAATGCCCCAGGTCATGAGTTCCATATCGTCTTTCGTGAACTTGCGGCCAAAACTTGCCTCCATGCCTTGGAACATCGCCGCCGTCTCCACACTATTCATCACGTAGTAGTTCTTCATCACTTCCACGCCGTCGACTGGCCAGCCAATCGGTTCGACCACACAGCCGACACCTTCTAGGAAAGCCACGGCCTTACGAAGTGCCTCCTTGGCTTCTGGAGCGACCACACTTTCAATAGGAGACTTCTCAATCACGCCCACTCGAAGCGGACGGTTTGGAAGAGCGTCCCAATCTTTAATAAGCGGAGTTAAAAACGGACTGTCTTTTTGCTCGACTTGCATCCATTTCAACAACTCGCGGGTATCACGGACCGTCTTCGTCATCGCAAAATTCACCGAAGCGCCTTGCCAGCCACGATAGCTACCAGGGCCGACAGGAATGCGACCACGACTCGGCTTCAACCCGATGAGACCTGTAAAGCTCGCCGGAATTCGAATCGAACCACCGCCGTCACTCGCCCCCGCAATCGGAACGATGCCACCAGCCACGGCAGATGCCGCACCACCGCTTGAACCACCAGCGTTACGATTCAAATCATACGGATTATTCGCAGTGCCCCACAACTGCGGCTCCGTCATATTCTTAAAGCCAAATTCCGGCGTATTCGTACGTCCAACAATGATAAAACCCGCTGCTTCCAGACGCTTCACGAAATTATCGGTACGGTTTACTGGAATTCCCTTCAAGAGCTTACTTCCCGCACTCGATGGTTCCCCTGCTTGATTTTGCCCGAGGTCCTTCAAGAGAAGCGGTACCCCGCCAAACGGCAGCCCTTCAAACGAACGCGACCCTGCTTCTTCTAGCGCACGCTCTGCCTGCAAGTGCACAACCGCGTTTAGGCTTGGATTTCGTTGTTCAATTTTCTCTAATGTCTCTTGGACTAATTCCTTTGGAGATACCTCGCCACTAGCGATAGCCTCTCTCATCTCGATGGCGTCTTTCCACATAGTTTCACGTCCCTTCATGTCTTCCTTATTGTACAGTGAAACGGAAAGTCGGTAAAGGCTCATGCAGCAGGGACCACGTCGATACCGACAGAAAGTACTAGAATTTTTTGGAAACAAATTCAGAAAAAATGACTCCTATTACCGTTTATTCCTGACTTTTTCAACGTGATTTTGGAAATTGAAGAAAATATGAAGAAACTATTGAGAAATATATAAAAATCGGTAGTAAAAATTTATATTTGTGATATAATAATACATATAAACTATACCGAGAACAGTAACTAGACGGCTTTTTGCAAGGGTTGCTCTATTTTTTTGGAGATTTTAGTTACTTTTCTCACAATTTAATACCTTTAGGAGGAAAAATAATGAAAGATTTCATCAAAGGAAGACTCTCGAAGTTACTCTTCGTATTGTTCATCCCGATGTTATTATTCATGCTGGCCCCTCAATCAGTGGTGAACGCAGCAGACGTTAGTAATAACATCAGTTCATTGACGGTCTCTTCAAGCGAAATTACAGACGGTGGACAAACGACCGTTAAACTTACGTTTGACGAACACGCCCAAAAAATCAAAGCTGGAGACACTCTTGAAGTGACTTGGCCAAGTTCAGGCACTCTTCACGGGACTGGATTTAAGAAAACCATCCAATTGACCATCGACGGCAAATACGTTGGGGACATGGTCATCAAAGACGGTTCTGCAAAAGTAACATTCAACGACGGCATCACTGGCCTTGAGAACGTTCGCGGTTGGGGTGAATTCGAAATCGAAGGTCACAACGACACAGCAACAGACAAAGAACACGTTGGTAAATTCACCATCGTGAGTGGAGACAAATCTGTCGAATTGAACGTGAAGAAAATGGCGACTGGTGTAAACAACGCTCCATTCTACTTAAAAGCTGGGGATATGCACGCTGACGACCCTGAACACATTCTTTGGGCATTAACGATTAACGCGATGAACTTAGAAGTGGACGGCGACGTTCGTCTCGAAGACGAAGTGCAAGGCGGACACAAACTAGACCCAAACAGCTTTAAAATTACAACAACAGGAGCAAAACCTGGCTACTATTCAGGCGCTACAGCGATTGAAGATTTCAAAGCAGCATTCCCTGGATCAACATTTACAGTGGATGCTTCAGGAAAATTTGTAGTGACGATTCCTAAAGACCTAATCAACAAGACTGGCGTTCTTATTTTCTATCGTACAAAAGTAGAAAACGAAAACCAAAAAGACTTCAAGAACAACACAAAAGTTTGGTACCAAGTGAAAGGTGAAACCGCAGTTGTGGCGAAAGAAGTAAACGCATCTGTTGCAAACATCAATGCAAACGGTGGTGTTGACGGAGACCAATCACTTCCATCAATTCCAACAACGACAACAGTAGCAACAACTACTACTACGACAACAGAAGCTCCTACAACAACTACAACTACAACTGAAGCTCCTACAACAACTACTACAACAACAGAAGCTCCTACGACTACTACGACTACAACGGAAGCTCCTACTACAACAACAACGACAACAGAGTCTACAACGACTTCAACAACGACAACTGAAGCGCCAACGACTACTACGACAACAACAGAGTCTACAACGACTTCAGCAACGACGACGGAAGCTCCTACGACTACTACGACAGAAGCTACGACAACAACAGCAACTACAACGACAGAGTCTACAACAGCTGCGACAACAACTACCGAAGCTACGACTGCTTCTACGACAGCTGCAACAACGACTACTGAAGCAACAACTGCTTCTACAACAGCAGCGACAACAACGACTGAGGCGACTACTGTTTCAACAACTGCCGCTACAACAACATCTGAAGGCTCTTCTACTACAGAAGGCTCAACAACAGGCGTAACGACAGGTGAAACAACAGACGCTACAACAGTAACTCCTGCACCAGAAACAACAACAACGACTGTTACACCAGACCTACCAAACACTGGTACAACAAGTAACACAGCCGTAATTCTAGCAGGAATCATCGTAACAATCTCTGCGATGTTCGTTCTAGTTTCTAAAAAAGCAGAACAAAACTAATTAGACTTTACTAAAAAAGCAAGCAGCTAATGCTTGCTTTTTTCTTTGTTTAAACCGTCCTCCCCCTCCCCATAAATTTGTAAAAACTTTTCATATTGAAAATAAACAAAAATGTTGAAATATAGCTGTTTTTAGGGGAATGCTTTTAGGTATTTTCAATGTCAGGATTTAAAAATGGGGCAAAAACGAATGCCTCGCATTTGGTTTGAAAACCTATAATCCCTAATGATTATGCTATACTAGATATATAGTGTTGTTATTAATAAATGTCAGTGCGAGATCAAATCGGGATACTGTCAATAATTATGTGTAAACACTCAAGTAGAGTTACGGAGTGTTAATCCAATAATTATTGATAATATCGAATTTTTTTGGTAAGATAACTTTATTAATACCTAAATGGTGTGTAATTTTCTATCAACATAGTCAGGAGAAAAGGAACTTATGCTAAAAAAATTTAATGAATTGTCACTGAAAGATAAGGCTTATCTAATTGGTGGTTTGATCTTATTAGTCATTGTGATCGCCTTTGGTCTGCTCAATAGTCAAACAGTAACTGTCAGTCTTGTCTTTACACAACTATCTGCTCCCTTGATTTGGGTGATTTTTACTTGTCTAGTAATCGGGATCATTGCTGGTAGTGCTATTGGTATTAGCTATCACCATAGCAAGACTCAAGATCTGAGAAGCCGCATTGCTGAAGCAAAAGCGACTATCAATATAAAAGACAAGGAGCTTGTCCAGTACGAGGAACAGGTGCAACAATTAAA
>NZ_JAPWBR010000023.1:0-29940 GCF_041433555.1 Granulicatella sp. 20925_1_45
ACTCCCGCAGATAATGCGCCAATCGAAAGCTTCCATTCTTCGCTAAAGTGCGAAGCTTTCTACATAAAAGATGAAGTAATAACTTCATCTTCTATTGTAATTCAAATTGTAGAAAATTACATCAAATATTATAATGAAAATAGAATCCAACAAAAATTGGACTACCTGTCTCCGGTTGAATACCGGAGACGGTAGCCCTAGGGTGTTTTTATTAAATTCTCACTTTTTGGGGTCAGTCCCGCCACACTGACTTTAAACAATAGGTTATTTATCTATATATATATATATTTCAGTTTGGATTATTTTAAACTGAGGGTAAATGACTATGAAGCTTACGGATTTAATAGTAGCAGTAATGGGAAGCATATTAAAACGAATAAGAGGGAGAAAGACAGAAGAGACAAAAGATTCACAGTGTGAATCTTTTGTCTCTTCGTAGTCTTTCCCCCACAAGGTTGATTAGACTTAAGTGAATCACAAGTGATGAAACTTAAGTCAATCAACTACTGTGTCTACATTTATAATCTATTATAGTTAGGAATTCATTCCTTACTCCCTCTTTGAGGCTTTAAAGGTGCAAGACCAAGGCTTGCACCGGTATCTCATTACCGCTACTATTTCTAAATCCGTAATAGATTCATAGTCATTGTCCAATTACGATTTCAAATAGTCCTTCGCGTCCTTAAAGAAGCTAGCAATAATCATGACGATAATAATCCCAATTGGAAGTGCCGCGATAATCGCAACGGATTGTAAGTTATACATTGAGTTTTCTGAGAAAATCAATGCAATTGGGAACAAGATAAATACAAGTGACCAGAACATGCGGACACGTTTATCACTGCCATGCGTGTGTTCTAATTCTTTGTATGAATAAGCAGATACCACTAACGTTAAGGCATCGGATGTTGTCGCATAGAACGCAATCATCGTTACAGCCAGTAATAATAATCCAATGTTTGATAACGGCATTGTCTCAAAAATCTTCAAGATTGCTCCAGCGTAATCCGCGTTATTACTTAGAATACCTGTAATATCCACCCCATGTTTTAACTGTTGCGCTAAGCCATAGTTTCAAGGATGATAAACGCTGTAAATGTTACCGCAATCCCCCATGCGTATCCACCAAGAACAGTATTTTTAACCGTACGTCCTTTTGAAATACTACCGATGAAGAACGGCGTCGCTACACACCAAACCATCCAATAAGACCAATAGTAAATGGTCCATTTTTGTGGGAAACTTGTTTCACGAAGCGGATCAAGCCAAAAAAAGACTAGAGAAGAATCTCACTTCCCTAGCCAATAAAATCAATATTCAGTTGCATCGATAATATCCCTGCTTCACTCTTCAGATAGAAGCCGTATTTATCCACGCTATAATCAATCACATTATGTTGATCAAACATCATCGCATAGTGACTTGCAAAAAACATCTCTCCAATATTCGTCTCAAAAACTTGATCGTACTTTGGAGGAAGTTTTTCTTTCTGATTTTTGTTTAATACTACTAAATGATATTTATCGTACACTTGGCAATGGCATCCTACCATCCCCTCATAAAATGGACTATCACCATCGACATAATCCATTACAAAGAACACATCCGTTAAACCGCGCTCTTGTAACAGGACGTCCAATTTTGTTTTTGCTGCTTCACTGACCGTAAAGTCCATATTCATTCCTCTTCCTATCAAAAAAGGAGACAATTGCCCCCTTTATGATTATTGCTCTTTTGATTCTTCGTTTTCAGATTTTTTAACACGTTCTTTGATGATGGCATCAAGAGATGGTGGTGTCACTTCGATGTGAGTTGGAGTATTTAATACAATATCCCACTCTTCATTTTTAATCATTTCTAATTGTGTTTGTGTTAAAATTTGAAGACGTTGACGGAAAATACGTGTTTCTTTCTTAATTAAATCTGTTTCGCGGTTAATTTCTGTTGCTTTTTCAGCTGCTTCTTTCAACATTGCTTGCGCTGCTTTTTCAGCTTCAAACACGATGATTTCGGCGTCTTTACGTGCATTTTCGCGTAAACGATCTGCTGCTTCTTGTGCAACAAGGATTGATTTATTCAATGTTTCTTGAATTGAGTTAAAGTATTCTACTTTTTCTTCGTTGAATTTTACACGTTTTTCTAAATCTTTATTATCGCGAATTAACGTTTCTAATTCTTTCTTCACTTCTTCCAAGAAGTCGTTTACTTCTTCTGGATCGAAGCCTTTAAATTTTGTTGAAAAATCTTTGTTATGAATATCGTTTGGTGTAATTGCCATTGAAAAAATCCCCTTTATTTTTTATTCTTTTCTAATAATCCTAGTTCTACTTTAATCTTATCTTTCTTCGTACGCCCTTCAATCTTTTGAATTTGAAGGCGACCGTATCCACGAATGGATACAATATCTAAAATTTCCAGCATAAAGTCAGGTCTATTTTCTTCAGTCCAATTGACCTTTACTTTACCACTTTCAATCATTTCTTTTGAGCGCTGTCTTGAGACATTAAATACGGAAGCAATCACCGTATCGAGTCGAAGCGAACTAACGACTGTTTGTACAGCAGTCCAATGATCCACTGGTACAATCAATTTCGTATAGTCGACTTCTTCAAGTCGGACAGCCACTTTTCCAATTTTTTCTAGCTGTTGTCTGATATATTCCTTCATATTTTGAGCGCAGAATAATTGCCAGTCTTCTCCGTTTGAAATAATATCGCCAATCAAGCTACGGTCAAAGCCAAGGCTCATCAGTGACCCTAGAATCTTTCCATGCCCAAGTGTCGCAAATTTCTTCGGATATTGAATATGAAATAGAGCATTTTCGAAATCCTCTGAAGTTGGCTCATAATATTCCGGACAAATCATACAACGTTTCCGTTCAGCATCAATATACCCACCATCAAAATAATAACGAACATCGTCATATTGACCCACAATCGCCTCCACAATAAACTGTTGGCGCGGATCAAGATAATTCGTCAATACCGGCGCGTATTGCAAACGGACTTCTTCTACCCATTCTTCCACTTGTTTAAGAAAAGACAATTCCTCTTTTCTAAAGTGTTGTTCTACACCATTTCCCATTTTTTATACCCCAAAAATTTTTGCGACAATAAATAATAGTACTCCTACAGCAACGTAAATCGTTAAAATAGACGTTACTAATGCTAAACTATATTTTCCAAATCGTACATCTTTAAATAATGACACATACGGACGGCAACAAGCATCTAATAAGTCCGCCAAGAACATTGGAAGATATAGATGCCAATAAATATTTAATCCATAAAGGATTAGCATAAATTGATAAACCCCTGCTACTGTTGTTATCACTCTAATAATTTCTAAACCCACTAAGTTACACTCCTCTAAAATTCAGTGTGACGGAAGGTTTCAACCATCTCGTCATCAAAATTTCCTTGTACTTGGAAATTTGCAGGAGAACAGATGAAGATTTCATCTCTCACCTTTTGTACGTCTCCATTAATAGCATACGCCACACCGACTACAAAATCAATGACGCGTTTAGCATCTTTTGGTTCCATACGTTTAAAGTTAATCAGCACGGCTTCTCCCTTTAAAAGAGCATCTGCAATGCGTTCCGCTTCAGAATACACGCTTGGTTCCATCACATAAATCTTAGATGTTTTCTTTACTCCCGGACTTTGGAACGGAACTACATTTGAAGTATTTCTTGAACGTGTTTCTGGAGCTGACTGCGCTACAGGCTCTTCATAGTAATCCATTTGATCATCTTCTTCGTAATAGTCACCTTCTGGACTTAAGAAGTTTTTTAAACTATTCATGAATCCCATTAGTCTTCCTCCCTTTCAAACCAGCTTGTACCAATTCGAATATGCGTCGCACCACATTCAATCGCTACTTCAAAGTCTCCGCTCATCCCCATATTGAGATATAACGGAGCTTCTAACCCTTCTTCCTTCTCGATTGTTTTAGCAATTTGTGCTAAACGCGAAAAAAAGAAGCGTATTTCTTCATCGCTTGCGTCAAATGGTGCCATCGTCATCAAACCAACAATACGAATCTTTTCATATTGCTCGCTTGCTCTATAAGCATCCAGTGCCTCTTCGGTTGTGAATCCATGCTTAGACACTTCCCCTGAGACATTAATTTCTAGCATACAATCTAATGGCTGTTCGAGACGTTTCTCAATCTCATCCATAATCGAAAGACGGTCAATAGCATGAAATAAATCGATACGATTTATGACTTGCTTCACTTTTCGTTTTTGGAGTGGCCCGATTAAATGCCAGATGATGTCCTCTTGCGGAAATTGTTCTTGTCGTTCTAATAGCTTTTCGACACGATTCTCCGCAAAATGTCGAAATCCTAAATCGTACATTTCCTGAACTTCGTGAGCCGTACGATTTTTCGTTACAACAATCGGACAAACTTCCGTAGATAGTCTATGAACTTGGTTACAAGAAGATGCAACCAAGTTCATAATACGACTTACATTCTGTTTAATGATACTCATTAATTTCTGTTTCTTTTTCTGAAGAATGGCGGAGTATCTAATCCATCATTTTCAGTTTGTTTTGGCTCAACTGGAGCTTCTACGAAGTTACTTTGAGCGAATGGTGAATCTGCTTCAGTTGAAGAAGTAGTTTCACGTACAGTTGTTTCGCGACGGATATCCCAGTCTCCAAATAAATCTTTCTCAGGTTTCTTTTCTTCCACTGGTTGTGGTTTTGAAGGAACTTGTTTTTCTTGGAATGTTTGAGGGTTATTTCCTAAATCTTTGCGAGTTGCTGTGCTATTCGCGAATGGTGAACGACTAGCGCGAGTTGCTGACTTTTTTTCGTGCTTACGCTCCTCGTCGATACCTGTAGCGATAACAGTAACGATTACTTCATCACCCAAGTTTTCATTGATAGAAGTACCGAAGATAATGTTTACTTCACTTGTTGAAGCTGCTGCAACGATATCTGAAGCATCTTGCGCTTCGAATAATGTTAAGTCAGAGCCACCAGTGATGTTTAATAGGATTTGTTCTGCTCCATCGATAGATACTTCTAATAATGGTGAAGAAATAGCTTTCTTCGTAGCTTCTGCAGTACGGTTTTCACCACTTGCAACACCAATACCCATTAATGCTGAACCTTGATCTTTCATCACAGTCTTCACGTCAGCGAAGTCCAAGTTTACGTAACCTGGTGCAGTGATTAAGTCAGAGATTCCTTGTACCCCTTGACGTAATACGTTATCTGCTTCACGGAAAGCTTCTAACATAGGAGTCTTTTTATCAACGATTTCTAATAAACGGTTATTTGAAATTGTTACTAATGTATCTACGTTTGCTTTTAATTGTGCAACACCTTCTGCAGCGTAGCGACCACGTTTTGGTCCTTCGAAGCTAAATGGACGTGTAACAACACCCACTGTTAATGCGCCTAATTCTTTTGCAATACGAGCAACAACTGGTGCAGCACCTGTACCAGTACCGCCACCCATACCAGCAGTAACGAAGATTAAGTCTGCTCCAACTAAAGCTTCGCGAATTTGTTCTTCACTTTCTTCAGCTGCTTTAAGACCGATTTCAGGTAATGAACCTGCCCCTAAACCTTTAGTAAGTTTTGGTCCTAATTGAATTTTAGTTTCTGCTTCTGAGTTTCTTAATGCTTGAGTATCTGTGTTGGCTACGATGAACTCTACACCTTGTACTCCTTCTGAAATCATACGGTTAACAGCGTTGTTACCAGCACCACCAACACCAATGACTTTAATGACTGCGCCATCTAAATTTGTATCGAATTCGAAATCCATTATATTTCCTCCTTGGTTCTCTTCTTAATTTTCGTCAATAAACATTTTGAAGAAGTTCTTCACTTTCGCTCCAAACCCTTGTTCTTCACCTGTTGGTTCTTGTTCATACTCTTGTGGTTGTTGAACAGGAGCCGTTGGTTGAGTTTGTACAGGAGCACTTTGTGGAGTGCTTTGTACTGGGCGAGGTTCTGTTACCGGTTTACCCTTTTGAGCAATACGATGAACATCATCTAAGCTTGCAGCGTATTTGATTAACCCCATACTTGTTGCGTAAATAGGATTTCTCATTCCCATTTGCTCTGGAATATAAGTTTTCACTTGTACTCCGAAGATTTCTTGTGCTAACTCTTGAACTCCTGCTAGTGAAGAAGCTCCACCTGTTAACACGATTCCTCCTGGAAGTTTTAAAGCTTCCACTTGGTCTAATGCACGTTTAACAGTTTCAAAAGTTTGAACCACACGTGCTTCGATAATTTCTGATAAGTAATGTTCATCTACTTTAACTGGATCCTTCTTACCAATTGTTTCTACTGGGAAGAATTCATCAGCACTTGTTTCAGATGAAATTGCATATCCGTATTCACGTTTAATACGTTCTGCATTTTCAAAGCTTGCATTCAAGATGATTGAGATATCTTTTGAAACGAAATCTCCACCCTCTTGGTCCACGAATGAGAATTTCAATTGGTTATCGTGCATTACTGAAGCACTTGTTTGTCCACCACCCATATCGATGAGGACTGTACCAAATTCTCTTTCACCTGGTGTTAATGCTACTTGGCTAATCGCTAATGGTTGGATAACCATTTCTTCGATATTTAAGCCTGCTTTGTCAATACAACGTTTAATGTTATGTACGATCGTCTTAGGACCGGTAATCATGCTCGCAAACAATTCAAGACGAACACCAATCATTCCGCGTGGATCTTTAATACCATCAAATCCATCCACGATGAATTCTTCTGGAATCACAGAAATGATTTCACGCTCAGGTGCTACTGAACGAACTTTTGCTGCTGAAATCACATTGTATACATCCACATCTGTAATTTCTCTATTTTCACTTGATACGGCGATCATACCGTGACAAGGTTCGATTGAGATTTGATTACTTGGAATCCCAACGATAACATCCTTAATTTGAATGTTTGATTTTTGTTCTGCTTGTCGAACTGCTTTACGAATAGATTCAACTGTTTCGTCAATATCTACGATGACTCCACGGCTTAATCCTTCTGACTTTTCATTGCCGACTCCAATAATATTTAATTGCCCTCTGACATACTCAGCTACTACAACCTTTATTGAAGTGGTTCCAATATCTAAACTCACATAAATTCCCTGATTTTTCACGTTTATTGAAACCTCCTATACGATTCATTTCTATTTCATTTTTTAAAGTTTATTGATAAGTGATACTCCCTATATTTTAACATAATTTTGTTCACTTAAAAAAACATATGAGCGAGTTTTAAGACTTTTTTATTGAACTGTCGTATCTGGTGTGAAATAGATTCCCACTTCCATATCCACAGTTCCTTTTTTCCCATTCAATTGCTTCGTAATTGATGGATAATACCCTAATTTATCTCCGATATCTTTCAGATTTCCGATGACACGATTTCCATCTTTCATCTTTAGATAAATCTTTTGGTGATTTTTTGTATCGTTTGGATATTGAATCTCTACGATTTCACGAATCACACTTGCTGGAACCTTCTCCAGTTGCTTCGCGAGTGCTTGATATTGCGTGTCGTCTGTAAACATATACAATAATGGATAATCCTTCGGCGTTGCATCGGCCTCCACTTCAATGATTTGACCATCAGCTAAAAGCTCATAGTGTTTATCATCGCTTTGGTAATACCCTACCGCTGGATTTTCTTCAATATTCAAACGCATTTTATTCCATGCCACTAATTGAACGGAAGCATCTTTAATCTTTGGACTGGCATTTTTTAACAAGTTAGCTGTACGGTAACGATTCGCTAAAATTGTCCAGATGCTCTGTCCTTTGTTAATACCGTCGTTTTCTTGGACCAATTCCACTGGAACTTGATTCAATCCGACTACTTCAATATCAGACACTTTCGAAAGTGGTGAAATAAAGTAAATACTCCATCCCGCACAAACAATAAAAATTCCTTTTAAGAGCGTTGCGTTCGTAATCCCTTGTGACTTTGGTTTCGTCTTTTTAGATTTAGGTTCCTTCTTCTTTTTCACCTTTTGTACAGGCTCTTCAGGAACAGGCTGCTCCACTCTTGGAGAATTTTGTTGCGCTAACTCCCAAGGTGTTAGTTCACGTGGAGGAGTTTGTTGTGGTTTCTTTCGATTAAACATATTCTCCTCCTTAATCCTTATTTCACTAGAGAATGAATAATTGTTTCAAGTCGACTTGACGCATCTGTAATTCCCAAAGCTTTTGAATTTTCAGCCATTTCTTTGCGTTTAGCTTCATCATTCATAATACGATCGATTTCCTTAACTAAACTTTCACCATTTAAGTCTTTTTCTAAAATCATCGTAGCAGCATCACGTTCTACTAATGACATCGCATTGGCTTCTTGGTGATTTTCAGTTACGTATGGACTTGGAATTAAAATACTTGGTAAGCCAAGCGCTGTTAATTCAATCAATGTTGTTGCTCCACTTCTGCAGACAACAAGGTCTGTATTTTGGAACATTTGCACCATATTATTAATATATGGTAAAACTGTGATATTTTGCAATGGTTTTTTCAAACTTGTAATGAGATTGTTGATTTTGTCATTATGCACTTGTCCAGTGACCATGACTACTTGATAATCTTTTTTCTCGAATTCTTCAAGTGCTTCGATAAATGATTCGTTCATACGAAGCGACCCACGGCTTCCTCCGAAAATCAGTACGATTGGTTTTTCTTTTTGAATACCGATAGATGCTAAGTAAGAATCATCTTTTTGGGCATTGGCTAACTCTTGTCCACGAGGGTTTCCTGTCATAACCACTTTATCTTCATACTTCTTAAAGTCTTTACGAACCGCATCAAAGCAAATTGCAATTTTAGAAACCTTACGTGCTAAAAATTTATTTGTAATTCCTGCTAAGCTGTTTTGCTCATGAATAATCGTTGGAATTCCCATGTTTGCTGCAGCATATAATACAGGCGCGCATACATATCCCCCAGTACCGATAACGATATCCGGCTTGAACTCTTTCACGATTTCTTTTGCTTTAAAATAGCTTGTACAGAAATACCATAATGTTTTAAAGTTTTCTAGCGACAATGAACGAACGATTCCTTGAATCTTGATCGTTTTAAAATCATATCCCGCTTTAGGAACGATAGTACTTTCTAATCCACGTTCAGTCCCTACATAGAGAAACTCTGTTGAAGGGTCTTGTTCTTTCAAATAATTCATTAAGGAAAGAGCTGGATAAATATGACCACCCGTTCCTCCTCCTGAAACTAATACTCTCATCTTTTTTCTCCTATATATTACAGTTTTTCTACTGCGTCAATGAAACAATCACCGCGCACTTCAAAGTTGGCAAATTGATCCCAACTTGCACATGCTGGTGAAAGTAATACAATTTCTCCTTCACGACTAGCTGCATACGCTTTTGGCACTGCTTCTTCTAATGTTTCTACTACGGTTACTGGAATAGATAGTTTTTCAGCAGTAGCTCTTAACTTCTCTTTTGTTTCCCCGTAAACGACCATTTCACGGACATTTCCAAGAGATGGTTCTAATTCTTCAAAACCATTTCCACGATCAAGTCCGCCAGCAATTAATACAACAGATTGATTTGTAAAACTACGTAACGCTGTTTGTGTTGCAATGATATTTGTTGCTTTTGAATCGTTGTAGAATTTACGACCTTCAATAGTCTTCACATATTGTGTACGGTGTTTTACTCCATGGAATGAACGAACCGCTTTTTCGATTCCTTCGTTTGTTGCACCTTGTAATTTACTAATGGCAACCGCCGCCAACACGTTCTCCACATTTTGAACGCCCGGTACTTGAATCGCTTCAAGTGGCATAACTGCTTCTCCATTAAAGTAAATCGTAGTTTCATCAGCATAAGCTCCGTGTTCTAACACAGATTTGCGGCTGAATGGAACTAATGTTGCTTTTGTATGATCTTTAATAAACTCATATAACTCTGGGAAATCCGCATTATAAACGAGGAAATCCTCTTCGGTTTGATTTTTAGTAATTTGTAATTTTGCTTTTACATACTCTTCACGCGTTCCATGATAGTCCAAATGTGCGCTAAAGATATTCACTATACACGCTACTTTCGGACGAAATGCTTCAATTCCCATTAATTGGAAACTTGATAATTCAGTGACATAAATATCTGATTCTTTTGATTCCCCTGCAAGTAGTGATAAAGGAACCCCAATATTTCCGCATGCGAAAGTTCTTCTTTCAGGGAATGATTCCTTCAACATTAAGTTTGTTAATGTTGTAGTAGTCGTTTTCCCATTTGAACCAGTGATTCCAAGTACGGTTCCTTCCATGACACGTTGTGCAATTTCGATTTCCGTATAAACTGGTAACCCCTTTTCGACTGCTTTTGCTACTAATGGATTTGTATAAGGAATCCCTGGGTTTTTCACAACGAAATCAACGGGCTCATCGAGTAGTTCTAGCGGATGTCCTCCTGAGACTACTTTAATCCCTTCGGATACTAATCCTTGTGCGTCTACACTTTCCTCAAGTGGTGTTCTATCATTTACTGTCACATCCGCGTGTAACTGGTGTAATAGTTTTGCTACACTCACTCCACTCTTTGCAAGTCCGATGACTAGTACTTTTTTATTTTCAAATGCATGTGTATTCCGCACAATGATTCCTCCTATTTTTTGTTTTGAATATGTATATGGAGAAAGGCTGGGCAAAAATGACCAGCTCTCCTAATAAAATATGTTAATTCTCTTAAAAGACAAATGCAACGATTAAACCTGCAATAAGTCCGATTGCACTAAATACAGAAACAATCTTCACTTCTTTCCAACCACTCATTTCAAAGTGATGGTGAATTGGACTCATCTTAAAGATACGTTTCCCTGTCAGTTTAAATGAACCGACTTGTAAAATAACGCTAAGTGTTTCCAAAACAAAGATGATCCCTACAAGCAATAATGTCCATTCCTTATGAAGCATAATCGAGATAATCGCAAGACCTGCTCCAAGTGCCAATGAACCAACATCTCCCATGAAGACTTTGGCTGGTTTCCAGTTATATACTAAGAATCCAAGAAGACCGCCGACTACGCAGAAACAGAACGTTGCGATTGAACGTTGACCTGATTCATAGGCAATAAATCCATAAATCCCGTAAGCAATCGTATTTGTTGAAGCTGCTAAACCATCTAGTCCATCTGTTAAGTTTACAGCATTTGAAAATCCAGTAATCCAAATAATCGTGAATAATGCAAAGAAGATAATACTGTTTACTTCGCCAAAGAATGGAATATAAATTAATGGTGCATTGCCACTAAGCAGGTATAACCCCACAAAAATAGCAGATCCAATCAATTGTAATCCAAATTTTTCGTGACTCTTTAACCCTTCGTTTTGTTTTTTAAACACTTTAATAAAGTCGTCTAAGAAACCAATTGTTCCGAAGAAGGCAAACCCAATAACGCCACTTAATAAGACGAAATTGAAGTGTCCAAATACGGCTCCGACAATTAAACTAGAAATACTGATCATACAAAGGAACACAAGCCCACCCATTGTTGGAGTTCCACTTTTAGCTTTATGCCATGATGGACCTTCATCTAATGTAGTTTGACCTAATTGTTTCATCTTCATATATTGAATGAAATGTGGTTCGGCAATGACCGTCGCAAGGAACGCTAAGCCGACTGATAAAATGACTTCGATCATAATCTTCTCCTTCTTCTACTCGTGATGTTGAAAGCCTAATGCTTCTAAACTTGCAATAACTGTTTCTACTTCATTATATGGAAAATACTCATCACCGATTACTTGGTATGGTTCAACACCTTTACCAGCAAATAGTAAGATATCCCCTTCTTGCGCGATTTCAAGCGCACGTTTCACCGCACTTTCTCGATTATCGATGCATTCATAAGCAGTTTGTTCATCTTTTCTTCCTGCTAGAATTTCTGCATAAATCTTTTCAAGTGGTTCATGTCTTGGATTATCCGCTGTTAAAATCACATAATCGGACTTATCAAACGCAATTTCTCCAAGCTCAGGGCGCATACTTGAATCACGGTTACCACCGCTATGACCCATGATTGTAATCACTCGATTTACTTTCACTTTTTCAAGCGTTTCAAGCACATTTTGTAGCCCATCAGGTGTATGTGCAAAGTCGATAATCACTTGGAATGGTTGCCCTTGTTGAATCAACTGCATACGACCACCCACACCAGGGAATCGTTTCATTCTGCTTACAGCACGTTCAAGCGAAATACCATTCACGACCGCTACTGCTAAAGCAGCCAAAACATTATAGACATTAAAGAGTCCAATCATCGGAATTGTTACTGGAAGCTCTTGTCCATTAATTGTTACTGTAAATGAAGTTGTCGCTCCGTTTGTTTGAACATCCGTTGCACGAATATCCGCTTTTTCACTAAATCCATATGAAATCACTTCGCAAGGAGTTGAGTATGCGAATTGTTCATAGTGCTCTTCATCAATGTTTAGAATTGCAACACGTGGTTTTCCATTTTTAGAATGGTTTCCTAATTGTGAGAATAATAAGCTTTTCGCATGCGCATAGTTTTCCATTGTTTTATGCAAATCTAAATGTTCATGCGTCAAGTTTGTAAATACTGCCACATTATAGTCGATTCCCCACACACGACCTAATTGAAGGGCGTGAGAAGAAACTTCCATAATACATGTGTCTCCACCGATTTCTTTCACCTTTTGCAATGTTTCATGCACCGTTAAGATTTCTGGCGTTGTATTTCTTGTTTCGATACGTTCCTCACCAATTTTACGATACATCGTTCCAATCAGTGCAGTTGGTTTCCCTAATTCTTCTAATAAATAGTCCACCATATGCGTTACAGTCGTTTTCCCATTCGTTCCTGTAACTCCAATCATATTTAATGATTCAGATGGATACCCGTAAAAATGATTTGCAAAGAGTGTCATCACACGTGTCACGTCTTTGACATAAATCACAAGTGAATCTCCCACTTGTTCTTTGATAGATTTCGAAGCCACGAACACACTCGCTCCTAGCTCTTTTGCTTTTCCTGCAAACTGATGCCCATCTACCGTTACACCTTCGATACAGAAAAACATAGTATTGGGCACAACTTTGCGCGAATCTTGTGCTAATTTTTCTACAGTGATGCCCTCAAGAGAACCTTCCACTTCTTTAATGACTAACAAGTCCGCTAGTTCTTTCGCAAACATGTTCTTCCTCCTTCTTTTACTCTGAGAGTCTAGAATATTCTAAACTTCTCTTCATTAATGGATTGAAAATTTCTTTAATAATTTGGTTACCAGTTACAGCTACACGCGGTTGTTTCACCGTGATATATAGGATATATTTTGGATCATCATATGGTGCAAACCCTACAACAGAGAAAATATAGTTATTTCCGTTTGAGTAGTATTTACCTGTTTCCGGATTGATGAATTCAGCCGTCCCTGTTTTAGCTGCGACTTTTTCTCCATCAATATTAAAATCATAGGCTATTCCGTTTTTCATACGAGTTGCTTCATATAAAAACTGAAGAGTTTTCTTCGCAGTTTCTGGACTAATGACTTTTCCTAAAGCTGTTGTTGGATTTGGGGTTTCTTTTCCAGTATCAGGATCTGTTAAATGGTCAACCAAACGTAACTTCTGCATTTGACCACCATTGGCAATGGCAGTGAAAGCTTGCATCATTTGATAAGGTGTGACCGTAATCCCTTGTCCAAAACCGGTTGATAATTGTTGTAAGTAAGAGTTGAATGGGTTTGACCCTGAAACTTCATTTGCAAAACCTGAGTTCGTTGATTTCCCAAAGCCAAACGCTTCTAAATATTGCTTCCACTTTTCGACACCAATTTTTTGGATGATGTGAACGAAAGCAACGTTACTTGAATGGGCTAACCCTTCTAAGTATGTAATGGTTCCCCAACCTACTTTATTATAGTCTCGAACTAAATCGGTATAAATTTTTACACTTCCTGATTTGTATTTTTCATTTGGATCAAAGACCCCTTCATTAATCGCTGCAGCGAGTGCCAACACTTTCATTGTTGAACCAGGCTCAAAAGCTTGGTCCATCAATAAATTGTTCCATTGAACATTAATACCCTCTTTTGTTGTTGAGTTATATGTTGGACGTTGTGTTGCCGCAATAATGTTTCCCGTTTTAGGATCAACAAGCATTGCCGTCATTTGTACCGGTTGATAGTTTTTATCGGCTTGGCTAACAAGTGATTCCAAATAAGTTTGCAATCGTTTATCAATCGTTAAGGTAAGGTTCATCCCGTCTTTAGGTTGTTTTGTAACTTTTTCTGTATCGGTAATCACATATCCATTTCCATCTACAGAATATTCGACTTCGCCCGCAGTCCCCGTTAATTGTTCATTATAAAGACCTTCAAGCCCAGTCTTCCCTACTAGAGTAGTAACTGTTTTGTTATCGACTGTTTCTTCAACAGTATCTGTATACCCGATTAAATGAGAAGCAAAGATTCCATTAGGGTAGTAACGAGCTGGACTTTCTGAGAACTTAACTCCAGGAAGTTTTTCAGCTTCAATCGCTTCCTTATCTTGAACCGACAAATTCTTACCGGCGCTTCCAAACTCTACTTGAGAGACATCTTTTTGACTTAACAATTTTACAATTTCTTCTTTAGATAAAGAAATGTGTTTTGAAAGAGCTTCTGCAGTCTTATTAACGTCTGTTACATAATCAGGGTTATCTGAATCCTTACTCCACTCCGAAGTTAAGACGGCATATAAAGAATAATTCGTCGCATCTACCGCAATTGGGCTCCCACTAGCGTCGTAAATAGTACCGCGTTTTGCAGCAAGCGTGCGTTTTTGATGGATTTTATCATTGATTTCTGCACGTAAATCCACACCATGGATATTCCCTACAACCATGATTTGAAAGAACTGTACAGAAAAAATGAGAAATAAAACACCTGCGAGTCCTACTAAAATCCGGCTCGCTTGATGCCTATTTCCCGCAATGTTATTGTTTTTCGTATTTCTCATCGTCCAACATTCCTAACATTTTCTTCGTTCATCTTCAAGCCTTGTTCGTTAGCGATACGATTAACTCGGTCGTACTGAGACAATTCTTGTGTTGCCTGAAGCAATGTATTGTTTTCACGTTGAATTAATGTTGTTTGTGATTCGATATCTTGTAATTGTCTATTTTTGTTAGCCACGATCATGCTCGCTACAATTGTGATAACCGCTAAAGCTGCAATAACAAAACCAGAAACTGCTAAAAGTCGAAGTAAATCTGCTTTTTGTCTTTCTTGCGGAATTGATGTTACTTCGCGGTCTCCACGAACTAGAGGCTTTTGCGTAGGTACCGCAACATTCATTGTATCTACATATTTTTCTGCTAATGCCACTAGAATTCCCTTCTTTCTAAATTATCCTTTTATTTTACTCTTTCGATGACTCTCAATTTCGCACTTTGTGAACGAGAGTTTTCTGTAATTTCTTCAATGCTTGGTAAAATTGGCTTTTTATTCACCAATTGGAACGGAGCTTTTTCTTCCTCCGTTGGTAGAATCGGCAAGTTCTTTGGTGCCTTTTCTACTGTGCTTTGCTGTTTGAACATTGTTTTGACAATGCGGTCTTCCAAAGAATGGAATGAAATCACACTGATTCGGCCTCCCACGCCAACAACTTCAAAAGCTTGCTCAAGCGAATCTTCAATCGCTGCTAATTCATCATTTACCGCGATACGAATCGCTTGGAAAATTCTTTTAGCAGGATGTCCCCCTTTTCGTCTTGCAGCAGCTGGAATGCTATCTCGAATGATATCCACTAATTCACCTGTTGTTTCAATACGGTGTTGCGCGCGAATACGCTCAATATTTCGAGCGATTTGTTTCGAGAACTTCTCTTCCCCATATCGATAGAAGATACGAACTAATTCGTCATATCTCCATTCATTTACAATCTCTTCTGCCGTTAATGGAGCACTTTGATCCATACGCATATCGAGTTTTGCATTTTGATGGTAACTAAAACCACGTTCAATCTGATCGAGTTGTGGTGAAGATACTCCTAAGTCGTATAGAATTCCGTCTACTTTAGAAACACCTAGTTTTCCAAGTTCTTTCTTCAATTGACGGAAGTTTGCGTGAATAAACGTCACTTTTCCTTCTTCGACTTCTTTAGCAAGGCGAACCTTCGCGTGATTAATAGCTTGCATATCTTGGTCAAAGCAATAGAGATGACCTGTTGTTAGTTGGCTAAGCAGGTATTGACTATGTCCAGCACCACCAAGCGTACAGTCTACGTAGATTCCGTCTGGCTTAATGGATAATGCATCTACCGTTTCATGTAGCAATACAGTGATATGTTTAAACATGGTCCCTTCCCTTTCTAAAAGCCAAAATCAATCATATGTTCGGCCAATTCTTCAAAATTCTCTTCAGTTTCAGCAATATATTCTTGCCAACGATCTTCGTTCCAAATCTCAATACGATCATTGTTCCCGATGATACGGCAATTTTTTTCTAATCCCGCATACTCACGTAATGTTTGCGAGATATTCACACGACCTTGTTTGTCGAATTCTACTTCAATCGCAGCAGAGTTCATAAAACGTGTAAAGGCACGTGCATCTTTTTTCGACTGTGGTAAGTCTCTTAATTTATTTTGAATGAGCTCCCATTGTTCGAGAGGATAACCGTATAAACAGCCATCAAGTCCGCGTGTCACGATAAAGGTGAAACCTAAATCTTCACGAAACTTAGCAGGCACGATCATACGTCCTTTTGCATCAATTGTATGTTGATATTCACCGATTAACATGCAGACTCCTCCATTCCAATAATTTTAGTAACCATAGTGTACCACATCCCACCACTTTTCACCACTTTTTTACCAAAAAAAGTTAAAAAAAGTTTTTTCGCCCCCATTTTTTGTTTTTGAAGCACAAAAAAAGCTCTCTACGATTCAATCGTAAAGAGCTTACTATCATTGATATAATGCGATTATTTAAAGAATCTTCCCACCTGAACAAGAATTACGAGTACACCGAAGTATAAAAACGCAATCGAGAACAATTGGTGGAGGAAAGGTCTAAGGATGAGCTTCCCTGTTTTTAATTTATAAAATAACAATGCCAACCCAATAAGAGCAAATCCAAGTGTGGCAAAACTAAACCAAGAATACCCAAACACATTCACACTTGTTGTATGCAAGATTAATAATAGCATTGGTGTCATAATTTCACGAATTGTTATGAAGCGAGTCTCATTATAGAAGATTCGATTCCCAAAAACGACCGTAAAGCCGACAAAACTAAAAATAAATACTAACCATAGCGAGATTTCAAAAAATAACATTGACTCACCTCCATCACTACTAGTTTACAATAGATTTCTTAAAACTCATAATATTTTTAAATGTATCATTTATGATACGTATCATTTTTGATACATCTTTACTTTTTAATCTTAAAAAAGAAAAAACCTTAGACAACTGTCTAAGGTTTTGTAACGTTTATGATTATGCTTCTTTAGAAACAACTTCTTTTCCGTCGTATGAACCACACTCAGGACAAACGTGATGGCTCTTTCTTAATGCTCCACATGATGGGCATGCGCTCAAACCTGGAACTTCTAATTTGAAGTGAGTACGACGTTTTGCTTTTCTCGCTTTTGATGTTTTACGTTTTGGTACTGCCATTTTTGTACACCTCCTAATCAATCTTCTTTACATAATGCTTTTTACTTCTCAGTCTCATCCTTTTCGAAGAAAGACTGTAAAGACGCTAGCCTTGGATCAACCGATTGTTCTTTTTGTTGTTTGCGTCGCTCTTCAAGAGCTTCTTGCGTTACAACCTCCCAATCGTTTCCAGAAGGCATTTTATCTTCACTCAATTCCTCTTGCGATAAGACTTGTAAAGGAATTGAAAGTAAAATATGATCTTCCACAGCGGGTTCTAAGTCAACCCAATCACCATCAAGAGGCATCACAATTTCTGTTAGCTCTTTCTCATCAACTGAGTAATGGGATGGGACATATCTTTCCACAATATCAATGTGGAGTGGAACTACCACTGGCTCTAAAGACCTGGATGAAGGAAGTGTGATATCAACATCGCAAGTAAATTGCGCTACAACTGATTCGTTTTGATAAACAAGAAATCCTTTGATGTGTGCTGGCGAAACAGCAAGAATCGAATCATCTCGTCGTTTTAATGCCTCTTCCACATTAATTTCTGTATCAAAGTAATTTGGAATCCCTTGAGAATCCTGAAGTTGTTTAACTGATATTTTCACAATTTTCACCCCTAAAGCAACATACTGAATTATACTAGTTTATTGAAAGTTTGTCAAAGCTTTTTACTTTACAAGCTTGAAAAAACAGAGATTAAAATCCTTCCTCTTTGTTCACTTGAACAGGCTTAAAGACCGTTGCAGAAATTTGCTTGGATGGATTCCAAAAATCATACAATAAATCCCAACTTTCTTGGCGTTCATCTTTATGCGCTGCGTAATTGGTAATTAAATGGAATGACTCTACTTCTCTCATATTCTTCAACCATTCTTGGCCCTTTACTGTAAAACCAAGAACTGTCCCTTGCTCAATTGGACTGCTCCAATAGTCTTCCATTTCCGCTTTGGTTACACCAAGTAAAACATAAACGAGAAGCCGTTGCAACCTTGCCCAACTCCATCGTTTGTTTTTGAGATGTTTGAGACACTCCTCAATCGTTGAAGAAGTTCGAACAGCTTCCTTCAAGCGATTTTCGATACCTTCTTCCATTTGATAAATAGCGCATAACTCTTCGTCAGTACTTCTTAAAACGATACTCTTCAAGAGTGGCCAATAGTAGCTCCAATCGTTTTTGTACTCTTCTTCATCGAATTGTACATAGGAAAGTTGTTCTCGTAAAACTTTTTCTTCGCGATTCTCTTTCAGCGCTTTTCGTAAGGCTGTTCCACTGGCAAAAGCGGTTTTGTCTAACGCATCATCCAAATGTCCACTTCCTACTCGGGTAATCGGAACAATCTGCATTGGATGTTCACCCTTTGCATTTTCAACGGCGTACGCTAATCCCAATTGTTGATTTGGAGATTGCAAGGCTTCTACCAGGGCACTGTCTTCTCCAAACTCTTTCACAGCAAGCTGCGTTAATTGGCTTGCAAAAGTTAGTGACCGGTTCTCTTCTACAAATCGGCTAATTTCTTTTTCGATCGCTTGTCGCTGAGATACAGCTGCTCCGAAAAAAGCCTCATCCCCACCTTCAGAGCCGAATGCTAAAGAATCGCATCCCACCTTTTGCAAGATTTCTACAGCACCCCTTGCAAAAAGATCTGTTGCTTGACAGCTCACCGCAGTTGGCATCTCAATCACAACGTCGGCTCCGTTTTGAAGCGCGACTTTTGCACGGCTCCATTTCTGCTCGATGGCAGGTTCGCCTCGTTGCACCCAGTTTCCGCTCATCACCACTACAATGACATCAGCCCTCGTTTTTTTGCGGGCTTGTTCTAAAAGATAAGCATGGCCTTGATGAAATGGATTAAATTCTGCGATTACTCCACATACCTTCATACACAAGCCTCATTTCACCGCTTGGAAGAACCAACGCGGACTCGTTTCTTGTACTTCGCTTTGCCCGAATTCAGCCTTCACTTTGATATTTGTAAAACCAACCATTTCCAATGCTGCTTTGTACATTTCAATTGGAAAAGTTTGTTCTTCATGTACTTCTTGGAAATGCTCATACAGGTTGCCGTCTTCTTGTTTAATATACATATCAATCACATGCTCTACACTGCCTGGCTCGTCTAATTCATAGCTTTGCCATAGGAATGCAAAATCGTCTTCCACGAAATGATATTGGTATCCTGGAAAGACTTCTTGCATTTGATAGAGAGAATGCACATCAAAAAGAAAAATTCCACCCTCTTCTAAATGGTCGTACACTGCTTCAAAAACTGAAACAACATCTTCAAAGTCTGTTAAATAACAGAGTGAATCTGAAAAGAGCGTTACTGCGTCGGTCGTTGGCACATCTTCCAACACGCGCATATCCGCTTGAAGCCATTCGATAGGTCTACCTTGAGCTTTCTTTTCGGCGATTTCTAACATATTCTTGGACAAATCAACGCCAATCACTTCGTATCCTTTATCGTCAAGACGCAAGGATACTTCACCTGTCCCACAGGCTAGTTCCATTACTTTACGAACCGGTCTTTTGGCACTATGCGAAAAAGAACGAACTGCATAGTCCGTCCATTCTTCGTAGAGTTGTTGATCCATCACTTGGTCATATACATGAGCAAATTTTTGATAGTTCATTAGTTTTTACTCACAATATTCACGATTGGTGCATCGCTCCATAATTTTTCTAAATTATAGAATTCGCGATCTGCATAATAGAATACATGGACAATCACATCGTTTAAGTCCATCAAAATCCATTTGCCACCATCTTTACCTTCGATACTGCGCACTTCGAAGCCTTCTTTTTCAACCGCTTCTTCAACAGCATCGACAATCGCTTGTACTTGCTTTTCGTTTTTACCGTGTGTAATCACAAAGTACTCTGCAACTGGTGTAAGGCTTGCTACATCTAGTGCAACCACTTCTTGTGCTAACTTGTCTTCGCAAGCATCTAAAACAACTTGTAATAATTTTTTACTTGTATGTTCCATTCTATTCTCCTTTTCTTTGTTTCAAATAATGATTATAAACTTCAATTGTTTTTGGAAAAATAGAGACTTCTTTTTCCAATAAGAATTCCAATGTATGCTTCAATAAATAAAAGACCGCATCATCGATATTTTTCGCTGCAATCTCACGAGCAGTATCCACACCTGGATAATCTCTTCCATCTTCGATTGCATCTGCCACAAAGAGACACTTCGAAAGAAGACTCATTTGAAGTCCTCCAATCGTATGCTCACGAATGGCATCTAACAACGCTTCGTCTTTTACTCCGCATAGATTTGAAATCAAATAAGCTCCAATAGGTCCATGTAGAATTTCAGAACCTTCATGATGATACATTTCAGGAAGTCCGATTTCTTTGGCGAGTGCTTGCTGCTCTTCCACTGGGATTTCTTTGGCATAATCATGCGCCAATCCCACAAAGGAAGCAGCTTTTTCATCGATGCCGTAAAGCTTTGCTAATTCTAATATTTTTCGTTCGACACGTAGGCAGTGTTGATATCTCTTGTCACTCATATTTGATTGAACATGCGACAATAACTCTTCTCTTGTCATCGTTGTATAAGGTTTAAAGCTTTGTACTTCGCTCATTCTAAATACAACCCCTTTTCCGCAATATAAGCTTCTACTAATTCCGGCACCAAATATTTAATGCTTTGTTGGAACATAACATTTTTTCGAATTTGAGTCGAACTAATATCCATCTTCGGTGCGGTAATCCATAACACTGGATATGGTGTTTCTTTTTCATATCCTGGACGTTCAACGCCGACAAATTGAACCTCATGGACTAATTCATCAACACGGTGCCATGTTGGTAAGTAATCCACCATGTCTCCACCGATGATAAAGTAATATTCCGTATTCGGATTTTGTCTCTTTAAGAGCTGAATCGTATCATACGTATAACTCTTCTCATTACGCTCGAGTTCAATCGTCTCGATATCAAAATAAATATTATCTTGAATCGCAAGACGTGTCATCTCCACACGAGTACTCGCATCAATGGTCTTTTTCTCATCCACATGCGGCGGAATATGACTTGGTAAAAAATACACCTTGTCTAATCCTAATTGCACACGCGCTTGTTCAGCCATAATTAAATGCGCAATATGTGGTGGGTTGAAACTACCACCGATAAGCCCGACACGTTCTACCGGTAGCTCGTCACCGAATTTTTCAGTTTTGTTTAATGTCTCAGAAAAAATATTGAGTTCAGCAACCATCGTCTATCGACCTCTTTTTTTGAATTCTGCAAATCGTACTGAAAGATCTCTATGTTTTGGATTTCGTGCTTCTTTATATAACACAATCGTATGCCCAATCACTTGAATGATGGTACTTCCAGTCGCTTCTGCAATCGTTTCTGCAGCTTCTTGTGGTTCCTCTAATGTGTTTTGTAATAAAGTCACTTTAATCAATTCGCGTTTCTCAACAGCGTTTTGAATTTGATGAATCATCTCTTCGCTAAGTCCGCCTTTCCCGATTTGGAAGATTGGCTTCAACGAGTGTGCTTCTTTTTTGAAGAACTGTCTTTCTTTCCCTTTTAATTCCATGAAAGCTCTCCTTTCTTAAATAATCGATTGACGTTGAATCACGTCGACTTCTTTTGGACTCCATACAGATACGGTACCTGGTTTTTGAATCGTTACCCAGCCAAGACCTGCAATCACTAAGTCCGTTTTCTCTTTAATCGTAAATGTCTTCTTCACTAGTTTTGGATACAACTTCATATTGTCTCCTGTTGGTGGAGTTAGAAGTGTTCCTGCATGTTTTTCGTAAAACTCTGTCGCCTTTTCCAACTTCGTGCGATGCAAGTCGATTGTTTGCGGTGTATAGAAGGTAAATGAATTCCGTTCTCCTTGTTCGTAATCAACACGAATCAAACCACCGATAAAAATCGTTTGCTCGCTATTTAATTGGAAAGTCTTCGGTTGTAACTCTTTTTGCGGTAAGACTTTCTTCATTTCTTTTTCCGCTAAGTAGTGAGTAATTTGATGACGGTGAATAATTCCTGGTGTGTCCACTAATGATGAATGTTCATCGAATGGAATATCAATTTGCCCAAGAGTTGTTCCTGGATATTGAGACGTCGTAATCACTTCGCCTGTTTCACCAATACTTTGAATCAACTTATTAATTAGCGTTGATTTTCCTACGTTTGTTACCCCAACGACATATGCATCTTTCCCTTTACGGTACTCGTTAATCTTCTCTAACAACTCATCAATTTGAATACGTTTATGGCCACTCACAAGAAGGGTGTCGACTGGTTTAATACCGTACTCTTTTGCATGACGTTCAATCCACGCTTTCAGACGATTACGGTTCACCGATTTTGGATATAAATCCACCTTGTTAGCTACGAATAAAATCGGGTTATCTCCCACAAAACGTTTCAAACCAGAAATCATACTTCCATATAAATCGAATAAGTCAACTACAAACACAACTAGCGCATCTTCATCCGCGATACTACTTAACATCTTTAAAAAGTCATCGTCTGTTAGAGATGCCGGTTGTAACTCATTATAATTGCGGAGTCTAAAACAACGTTGGCAATAGAGAGGGCCTTCACTTTCCAGCATTTTATTTAATGCACTTTGCGGTGTGTACCCCGTTCCCTTTGGATCTTCCGTTTGGATTGTTGCTCCACATCCAATACATACATACTGTTCCATGATTAATCCTCCTCCCATTTCTTATGATAAGACACACCTTGTGTCACTACAAAAATTCCTTTTTCAAAGAAACGATTGATTTTTGTTTTCCAAGCATCGCTCTCTTTTCTAGGTTTTACGATAATGGTTCTAACTCCAAATGTATTCGCTCCTAGAATATCTGTCAATAGTTGGTCGCCCACCATTACCGTCTTCGCTTTATCAAAATCCAGTAATTGTTTTGCCGCTTTGAACCCCTTGTGCAGTGGCTTCAAGCCAGGATACACATATGGGACATCCAACTTTTCAGCAGTATCTTTGATACGATGTTCATTATTATTCGATACAAGAACAATCTTAATGCCTGCTTCTTTTAATGAACGTACCCAGGCAAGTAAGTTTTCATCGATTTCTTTTTCGTCCCAGCCAATTAGCGTATTATCTAAATCGGTTAAGACAACTTCGATTCCATTCTCTTGTAAGAAAGGAACGGTAATCTCTTGAAAGGTCTTTTTAAACCACGTTGGTTTGAATAGTGCCATAGTTCTCCTTCTACTTTACGTAAACGCCTTGTGCATCAATTTCGAGCACACGAATCGCGCAATCTTTCAGCGTTGTTTCTAAATACTTTTCTAATGTTTGTACAAAACGATCAACTTGTTCTTTATGAACAAACGTCATCACCGTTGGGCCTGCTCCACTTAGGTAAGTTCCGCATGTATCAAGGCCTTCCTGCTTTGTAATCGTACGAACCTCTTCCATCCAAGGAACAAGGGTTGAACGATACGTTTCATGGAATAAATCTTTTTCAACAATTGAAGAAATGACTTTCCAATCTTCGACCATTAATCCTGCCACTAAGACATTACTGCGGCTACTTGCTTCGACTGCCTCACCGTATGCTAGCGAACTTGGTAGTACACCACGGCTCTTCTTCGTTGATAATTGAACGTTTGGAATCACAGCGACCATTGCAATCGGTGCTTCCACATTTTTATGAACCGTCAACACTTCTTGCGTGTGGTGATCATAAGTTGCGACAACGACGCCCCCTAAGATTGCCGGTGCCACATTGTCAGGATGTCCCTCGAAAAGAGTTGCCCATTTGACTTTCTCGTCGTTTGTTAACTGTAAGTTGCCTAATACATTAGCTAATTCGATTCCAGCAACAATCGCGCTTGAACTACTTCCAAGTCCTCTTGTTAAAGGAATCTCACTTTCGCATACGAGTTTATGCGGTGCTAATGTTGGGCAAACTTTTAAAGCCGTCTCGATAATTAAGTTTTCTTCATTCGTAGGGATTTCTTCTCCAAACGGATGTGCAATCACCCATTCGCTAGAAGGTTCTCCTACGTGAAGTGTTAAATATAAATTCACTGCAATCCCAAGCGAATCGAATCCAAGTCCGATATTGGCTGAAGTTGCTGGAACTTTAATTGTTACTGCCATTATGCTTCCTCCAAGATTGGATAAATAGCGACTTCATTTAGATGAGCAAAAGCTTCTTTTACTTTGGCTAGCTCACTTACAGTTAAAGCTGTATAGCGAACTCCGAATTCACCTTGGCTGTTTGATACAATTTCTCCATTAAACGGAGCTTCTTCCAAGTTTCCTTTTCCATAGACGAAATAAGAACTTGTCGCAGCCTCTGGACTGAATTCCACTAATGGGCTGTCTACACGGCCAAATGTTTCCACCGCACTACCATTAACTTTGCGGCGAAGTACTTCAACCACGTCTGCTAAGACACTTGTTGCTGTTGGAAGTGAGCCTGCTCCTTTTCCGTAAAATAGAACTTCATCCACTGCATTTCCTGTTACAGAAATCGCGTTGTTTTCATAATGAACTTGCGCTAATAAATGATTTGCTGGTACGAAAGTCGGTGCCACTTCAAGCGAAACTTTTTCGCCATCACTAAGAGCTTTGGCTAGAAGTTTAATCGCATACCCATTCTCAGAAGCCATCTTCATGTGAGCAGTAGTGACTCCAGAAATTCCTGTTTTAACAACTTCTTCAAAAGTCACGTTCACACCGTAAGCTAAACGCGTTAAAATCATTAATTTATAAGCTGCATCGTGACCTTCTACGTCGCTTGTAGGATCCGCTTCAGCAAATCCTTTTTCTTGAGCAATCTTTAATGCTGCTTCGTAGCTGAGTCCTTCTTTTTCCATAGAACTTAAAATGAAGTTTGTTGTTCCGTTGACGATACCAACAATCGATTCCACTTCATTGGTTTCAAAGTGTTGCACCATCGGACGAAGAACAGGAATTCCACCGCCGACACTTGCTTCATAGTACAAGTACACATCTTCTAATTTGGCTAGTGTTGTTAATTCAACGCCGTGAACGGCAATAAGATTTTTATTGGCTGTAACAACAGATTTTTTAGCGAGTAAACAAGCTCGCACATATTCATAAGCCGTTGTAATGCCACCCATCACTTCGACCACTAATTCAATTTCAGGGTCATGAACGATGTCATTAATATTGTTTGTAAATACAACATCTGTTTGTTCCATCAATTCTGGGTCTCTTACTAACGCTGTCTTAATTTCAATTTCTTCTGGTAGAACGCGTTCTAATTTTGATGCATTTTTCTTTAAAATATTGTATACACCACTACCAACTGTTCCAAATCCTAATAACGCAATTTTCATTTATTTCAATCCTCATCTAATATATTGAAAAGCCACAGCACAGACACTCTGCGCCGTGGCTTTACTCACAGTTATTATTTTAATCTTGTAACATTTCAAAAATTTCAATTGTCACTAAATCAATATCATCAAATTGGAATGTTTGATTTGTTTCTACATCTACTAATTCAAAACTACTTGTTTCTTGATTAAAAGTAACGATAGCTTTTTCAACGCCATCTTTTTCGAAGCGACGCACCTCGATATCTGAATCTTGTGCCGCCATTGTTTGTAAACGTTGGACAATTGCCACCAATTGTGAAGGTTTCATATCATTACTACCCCTTTCAAACTTTCTTTCACTATTCTACCATAAAACCCATCTCTGATAGTAAGAATAACCACTCTATTTAAGAGTTTTTTATTCATTTGGTAGGTTCCAATATAATTTGATTAAAGCTTGAGTTCCATCGTCTGCAAAGCCATCATCACAAAGCGTTTCGTATAGTTTTTTCGCTTGTAATGTTGCCGGTAAAAATAGACGCATTCTTTCAGCTTCATCCAGCGCAATTCCTAAGTCCTTTAGGAAATGTTTTGCAAAGAACCCTGGTGAATAATCTTCTTTTAAAATACGAGGTCCATAATTTGAAAGTGACCAGTTAGCCGCACTTCCTGCACCAACTGTTTGTAATACCTTGTCCATGTCTAAACCTGCTGCTTTTGCATAAACGAGCATCTCTGTTAAGCCTGTCATCGTTCCGGCAATCATGATTTGGTTAGCCATTTTCGTATGTTGACCAGCACCAGCTGAGCCTTGGAGTGTAATCGTCTTAGAGAAGCAATCTAATACTGGATATACTTTTTCTAATGTTTCTTCTGTACCACCCACCATCGTAGAAAGCGTTCCGTTTTTAGCACCAAGATCGCCACCTGATACAGGTGCGTCTAGCGCTTCCCATGAGCGTGCTGCAGCTTCTTCGGCGATACGTTTAGCTAAAGTTGGTGTACTTGTAGTAAGGTCCACCACCACGAGATGCTCTTTCGTAGACTTGAAGATCCCTTGGTCACCGAAATACACTTCTTCCACATCTTTTGGATAACCAACGATGGTTAACACTACATCTGCTGCATTAGCTACATCAGTAGGCGTATCCGCCCAAGTTGCTCCCTCTTCTAAAAGGTCTAATGCTCTTTCTTTCGTACGGTTATACACAACAACCTTATATTTTTTTAGCAGATGACGAATCATGGATTTCCCCATCACGCCTGTTCCGATAAATCCAATAGTTTTAATGGTCATTTTCTTCATCCTTTAACTCGTTCGTCGATAAACGTAAAAATTTCATGAGGTTCATAATATTATGAGAATGTTCTTGATTCCATTGATAGCCGTTAATCGCAGCCTCATAGAAATCTACAATTCTTTCTCCAAAAGTTTCAGAAGAAATTTCAGCTAATAACTGGTCTTGTAACGCTGAAACTTCAGCTTCATTCCCTAATTGGTTTTCAATATAGCCTAAGACACAATCCGCAATATCCGCATCTGTTTCAAATAACATTCCTAAAGCATCTGCTGTAATAAGACTGCTTAAGTAATCGTTCTTCTTAGCAATGACTGGAACGCGATTAACGAGTGCCTCTAGGTAAGTTAATCCTTGGCTTTCAGATTCAGATGCATTCACATAAAGGTCCGCCATTTGATAGTACTTATAAACCATTTCATTTTTGATTTCGCCCACAAATTGAACAAAATCGGTCATGCCAAGTTCTGTCACTTGCGCTTCCAATTTTTCTCTTTCAGGTCCGCCACCTGCAATACATAAGCGCACATTTGGCTTACTTGCTACAATGGCTGGTAATGCCGCAATCACAGCAGCGATATTTTTTTCTTGTGACAAACGACTAAGAGATAGAAGCACCACTTCATCATCTGAATAGCCAAGCTCACTTCTCAAAGCATTAGCAACGTCTGGCTCTTGTGAAGGAACAACGACTCCCGTTGGAATCACTCGAACTTCCTGAAGCACTCCATATTCAATCAGCTTATCTTTTGTCATTTGACTTGGAGCAACCACTCCACTTGTTTGATTACAAAATGCTTTCGAGATATACGCCACATGACTTGGACGTAGCACTTTCCCTTTTGCAACATAGTGTAAATATTTTTCATACATTGTATGGTACGTATGAATCGTTGGAATCTTCAACATCGCAGCAATTAATTTACCTGCCAACCCAAGACTAAACTCCGTCTGAGTATGAATGATATCCAATTCATTTTCTTTCGCAATTCGGTAAGCTTTCCCTAGGCCTTGAATCGCCACACGACGATCCTTGAACGCAAAGAAAGGAATACTTCCTAATCGAACAATATTCTCTTCCGGTTCCGTTACCTTTGGATCCGTTGTTGTAAAAATAATTACCTTATACCCTTGTCTTTCTAAGTCTTCTTTTAATACACGTATTGAAGTCGCAACTCCACTCACTTGTGGAAAGTACGTATCTGTAAATATACCGATTCGCATACTTACCTCCTTAAATTTGAAATAAACAAAATTATTTCTATTATCCTTTCCATTATAAACGATACACGCTGTAGTGTCACTATAAGGGGTTAATTATAAGCGAATATTCGTTATATTTTTCCACTTAGACACAAAAAAAGCTCAACGATTAACGTTGAGCTTAAACCGATACCGGCGGCCGGGGTCGAACCGGCACGCCCTCGCGGGCACTGGATTTTGAGTCCAGCGCGTCTGCCAATTCCGCCACGCCGGCATATCAGGAAGGCGGTAACCGGATTTGAACCGGTGATGAAGGTTTTGCAGACCTCTGCCTTACCACTTGGCTATACCGCCACCAAAATATAAAAAAACTGGGGTAGCTGGATTCGAACCAACGAATGACGGAGTCAAAGTCCGTTGCCTTACCGCTTGGCTATACCCCAAGATAGGCGACCGAGGGGAATCGAACCCCCGAATGTCGGTGCCACAAACCGATGCGTTAACCACTTCGCCACGGTCGCCATAATAATATTTAAAACAGGGGTAGCAGGAATCGAACCCACACTAACGGTTTTGGAGACCGCTGTTCTACCTTTAAACTATACCCCTATATAGTTTTTGAAAATTCAATTCCAAATAATGGAGGGGGGCAGATTCGAACTGCCGAACCCGAAGGAGCGGATTTACAGTCCGCCGCGTTTAGCCACTTCGCTACCCCTCCAAATGGCTCGGGACAGAATCGAACTGCCGACACCTTGAGCTTCAATCAAGTGCTCTACCAACTGAGCTACCGAGCCTAGCTAATTAAATTTTACGGTCCCGACGGGAATCGAACCCGCGATCTCCTGCGTGACAGGCAGGCATGTTAACCCCTACACCACGGAACCTAATTGCGGAGGTAGGACTCGAACCTACGACCTTCGGGTTATGAGCCCGACGAGCTGCCAACTGCTCCACCCCGCGATAATATTAAGGAGGATAAGGGATTCGAACCCTTGCACGCTTTTACACGCCTGACGGTTTTCAAGACCGTTCCCTTCAGCCGGACTTGGGTAATCCTCCATAAAAAATGACCCGTACGGGACTCGAACCCGTGTTACCGCCGTGAAAGGGCGGTGTCTTAACCGCTTGACCAACGGGCCATGGTAACTATATCAATCATATAAATGGAGAGTAAGGGATTCGAACCCTTGAGACAGGGTTAACCGTCTACACGATTTCCAATCGTGCTCCTTCGGCCAGCTCGGACAACTCTCCGAGTTTCCAAACATTTATACGAATGAACTCCGCCAGTAGGACTCGAACCTACGACATCATGATTAACAGTCATGCGCTACTACCAACTGAGCTATGGCGGAAAAATAACAAAGCGTGGCAACGTCCTACCCTCGCAGGGAGAAACCCCCAACTACTATCGGCGCTAAGAAGCTTAACTTCTGTGTTCGAGATGGGAACAGGTGTATCCTTCTTGCCATCGTCACCACACTTTAT
>NZ_JAPWBR010000024.1:0-29012 GCF_041433555.1 Granulicatella sp. 20925_1_45
CACCATACGTATTTATCTGACAGAATTTATTTTATTGCACAAAAAAATCCCCACATCTGTGGGGATTTTGTCTTATCGAATACCTAACGCAATTCTTGCATAACGTGACATTCTATCTGGACTCCATGCTGGATACCAAACCAATTTCACATCGATTGTCTTCACTTCTTCAATCTCAGCTAGCGCACGATGAATTTCATCTGTAATAATATCTGCTAGCGGACATCCCATTGTCGTCAAAGTCATATCCACTTGGCAATGCCCTTCTTCATTTAAGTCCACTCGGTAAATAAGTCCAAGATTGACGATATCAATACCAAGCTCTGGGTCAATCACTGTCTCCAAAGCCTCTAAGATTTTCTCTTGCATTGCTTCTGCAGCATTTTTATTTTCTTCTGTCATCTTCTACTCTCCTATTGAAATACTTTTTGGAAAAAGTCAGCAACATCTTCAAACACTTGATGTGGCACAATATGCCCTTGACCTAGTGTTTCATGCCACTCTACATTTTTCGCATATGGTTCGTCTTTAATGGTTTCATAAAATTCTTTATTCAATTCATATGGTACTTTATCATCTGTAGTTCCATGCCATAAGAATAATGGACGTCCATTAATACGTTCCGGATGTTTCGCAAGCGCCATCGCATCTAAGAAGGCTTTGTTCTTTTCAATTTCTGCTTCTAATGCTTCACATTGCTCCTGTGTAGCTCCTGTCATCCAAACTGATGAAATCGTCCATTTAGCAAAACGAGCAGGATCCGCATTTCCCATTAAACTCGCTGCTGCTGTAATATCTGGATATTGATTGAACAACGCGTAGGTTGAAATTCCACCCATACTTAATCCAGACACTCCAAATTTCGTTTCATCTAAGAGCCCGCGTTGTCTCATTTCTTCTTTTAAAATAGAAAGTTCTTTAATGTTATTGGCTACAATTTCCCAGATTTCGCCACCAATCAAGCGCACACCACGGTCTCCGTGTAAGTGTTGGTCTGGTAAAACAGCACGCATACCGCGTTTTGCTAGCTCTACTCCAATCGTTACGACACGGTCTTTACTTCCTGTCCAACCATGGTAAAACACAACGATGGGAAGCACTTGGTCTTTCAAGGATGCATCTACGACTTCAGCGTATGGAATTCCATTTACTTCACGATAATCAATTTGAATCATAACTTCCTCTTTCTTATTTAATAAAAAATATGGTAAACTTATACAGATATTGTACTTGATGGAAACTTTGAAAACAAGTTTCCGCTTTTAGAAAATCACTTTGAAAGGAGAACGAATGGAAAAGAAACTCATTGCCATCGACCTTGATGGAACTACATTAAACAACAACTCAGAACTGACACAAGAAACAATCAAAACGCTTCATGCCGTGAAAAACTTAGGGCATGAAGTAGCCATTGTCACTGGTCGCCCTTACCGTAATTCAAAACAATATTACGACCAGCTAAACCTAGGTGGACCAATCGCAAACTTTAACGGTGCCCTCTGTCATATTCCGGGAATGCCTGAATGGGATGGAAAATACCACATCACACTGGATTCAGAATTTGTACTGGACTTAGTAGCCTTTAACAAAACACTACCTGTCGATTACTTAATGGTCGAAGGAACAGAGCTTGTTTATTCAGACATGGAAGAACTTCCAGAGTGTCCATATTATCCAAAAGACCAAAAGCCAATCGTGATCGGCAAAGATACAAAACTCAAAGAACAACCGACTGCTGTTGCTCTCTTCTCGGATGTTGATAAACAGCCAGAGATTAAATCAAAAATCTTAGACCGCTATGATAACGACATCGAAATCCGTACTTGGGGCGGCAGTTTCCCATGTTTAGAAGTGATTTCACCTGGCATTCATAAAGCTAAAGCTCTTGAACATTTATCTCGTTACTACGGCATCAAACAAGAAAACATTCTTGCCTTTGGTGACGAAGATAACGATATGGAAATGATTGAATACGCAGGACATGGCGTTGCGATGAAAAATGGAATTGATGAATTGAAAAATATCGCGAATGCGATTACTCCATTCACGAATGATGAAAATGGATTAGCGAAATATTTGCAAGATTATTTCCAAATTCAGGATGTGAGTCTTCGCGCTTAGAAATGGAACGTTGGACTCGAACGCCGGAAGGAACGTGAAACGTTCTGCGGACGTTTGAGGAAACGCACGCCATTTCTGCGAAGACGAACTCAACTCCTGGAAAGGCGCTTAAGAAAAAAACGATAAGGATACAGACAAAAATGTCTATACACCTTATCGTTTTTTATTTTGCTAAATAGACTGAAATAAATTGACTCACAATCGTGAAGTAAACAAGCACTGTTGTTAAGTCGTTCACGGTTGTAATAAATGGTCCACTGGCAATGGATGGATCAAAGTTGAATTTCTCCAACGCAAATGGAATACATGTCCCTGTTAAAGCCGCCACGAAAATCGATGCGAACATCGCAAATCCGATAATGCCGCCAAGAACAAGGCTACCTTGCCATAAACTTACAATTCCAAACACAACAACCCCGGAAATCAATCCAATTCCAAGCCCTGTTGTCCCCTCTTGTACGAGTACTTTCCAAAATGACTGTTCTTCCTCGTGAAGACCAATCTTACGAATCGCAACCGCAAGTGATTGTGTCCCCGTATTCCCGGCAGTACCAGTAATTAAAGTAATAAAGATGGCAAAGATACTTGCTTGTTGAATAATCGGTTCATAATGTCTAAAGAGGACTGCTGTTACAGTACCCATGATAAGAAGCGTCACAATCCCCGGTAGACGGTTGACAATCCCTGCCCACACGCCTTGGTGCGCTTCATCAACGTTTACCCCGGCAAGACCTGAATAGTCACTGGTTGCTTCTTCTTCGATAACGTCCAACGCATCATCGACTGTGATAATCCCTACTAGCGTATTCGCATCATCGACAACCGGAATAGCAAGGAAGTCATAGTCTTTAATCGTTTGGGCTACTTCTTCTTGCGCATCATTCACGTGCACGGTTACGACACGGTCAATCATGATATCTTTGACGAGTTTTTCGTCTGGTTTCACGATTAAGTCTTTTAGCGTGAGAATCCCAGTTAAATGATTTTCATCGTCCGTCACATATACATAGTAAATCGTTTCAGCATCTTCGGCGAAACGTTTTACCGTCGCCATCGCTGTTTTTAATGTATCCGATTCACGCACGGCGATAAATTCAGTCGTCATCATCGCCCCTGCTGTTTCGTCTTCATAGTTTAACAATTGACGGAGTTCACTTGCCGTTTTATGTGGCATCAAGCGTAAATAAGTGCGGACATTTTCTTCGCCTACTTGCTTCAACACGTCTACTGCATTATCGGAATACATTTCCGCAAGCATTCGTGAGGCATAAGCTTCGTCCATTTCGCTTAAATATTTTTCAACGTCTTCTACGTCTTCTTCTAGTAGTTCGAACACCATTGCCATTTCTTCAGGATTCAGAAATTGGTAGGCTAATTTACGTTCTTCCAGCGTTAAACTCAAATAAATTTGCGCTTGGTCGTACGTATGATTCTCAAAGAAAATCTCACGGAATTGTTGCTTATCTTCCGTTGCCAAGGTGTGCTGAATTTGTTCTAAAATATCTTCAAATTCATATACGATTTCGCTCAATGGTGATTCTCCTCTCTTTATTGCTTGTGAGCTTTAATCCACTCGTCCATATCTTTTGGCAGTGGCGCCACAACGGTTATTTCTTTTTTCGTCATTGGATGAATAAACGTGAGTGAGTGACAATGCAAGGCTTGACGGTCTAAAATCTCGTCTTTTACCCCACCGTATAAATCATCTCCCACAAGTGGTGCCCCTAGCCATGAGAAATGGACACGAATCTGATGCGTGCGTCCAGTATGTAATAAAATCTCGACAAGGTCCGCTCCAACAAGCGTTTCTTTCTTCCAATATTCAGTTAGCGATGGTTTCCCATCTTCTGATACACAACGATTAATAATCGACCCTTCATGTCGACCAATCGGCGCATCAATCATGCCATGATCTTCTAATGCAGCCGTATCATGCACAATCGCTAAATACTTCTTCTCAATGGTTTTGTCTCGTAAGGCTTGGTCCATCCACGCATGTACAACGCGGTGTTTGGCAAACATCATCACTCCCGTTGTATCACGGTCAAGACGCGTTACTACATGGGTAATTTGGTCTGCATAGCCACAACGCTTATAATACCCTTTGACACGATTCGCCATGGAATGGTCCGGATGCAACTTCGACGGAATCGAAGCCGTCCCTACAGGCTTGTTGATAATGAGTAAATAATCATCCTCATACAAAATATCAATCGGCACTTCACTTGGAATGACGGTCTCATGTTCTCCAGACGGTGGAATCACCATCGTTAGGACATCGCCCGGCTTGAGCGACTTTAAGACAATCTCATGACGACCATTAACAAGAAGGTCTCCATGCGTTTTTACATGGGCAAGAAAGGTTCTTGAAATCCCGACTTCTTGCAAGAAGGACCGCATCATCATCGGATACTCATATGGGTAATTCCACGTTAAAATCAACGGACTTCCTCATTTCCACGACAGTTCACTTCACGCGAACCGATAAACGCATCTTCCACACGATCCCAGAATGGTGTATGACGGTACGCCGCAAATGAAATGCGCTCCCCACTAATTTGTAATTGAATTTCTTCAATCTCATTGGCATCATACGTTAAATGGTCAATCGCCATCACCATGCCCTCTTTACTTTCAGGACGTAGTGTTAAGACATTATCTTTTGCAAAAATCATTGGCGAACTAAGTGTACGATACACACGATTATTAATCGACGCCATTTCAGTCATTTGCATCACTTCTGCACGCGGATGAACAACGGCTCCCCCTAGAGATTTGCTGAGGCCTGTTGACCCTGTCGGTGTCGCCACACAAAGCCCATCTCCACGGAAGTTTTCAAATAACTCGCCATTAATATACACTTCGCATAAAAGCGTTCCATTTACTTTACGCAATGTCGCCTCATTCAAGGCTGCATAGCGAACAACATCTCCGCTCTTAAATTTCACATTCACATCGAGCAATGGATAGCTTACACGCTCGCCCTTGTCTTGTTTCAATGACTCGATTAATTGATCCACTTCGAAGTTACGCCAATCCGTATAGAAGCCTAAGTGACCCGTATGGATAGCCACAAAACGAATGCTATCTAGTTGATTGCGGTAACGGTGAAAGGCGCCTAAAAGCGTTCCGTCTCCGCCAACTGTAATCACCACATCAGGATTTACGTCATCGCGCACAAAACAGCCTTCTTGGCATAAGCGGTCGAAGGTATTCATGACTTCTTTTGTTTTTTCTGTTTGATTTCCGAATAAACCGACTTTCATCAAGATTCCCTCCGTTTCTTACGTTTACGCTGATTTTCCTTATTAATCGCAAAAATATATTGCGCTTCTTGAATCTCTTCTCGTATTTGAGACATCTCTTCATCAAGCAAGAACGCCGCTTCTGCTGCACGTTCCAGACGCTCATGAATCGTATCAGGGAATTCCCCTTTATATTTATAGTTCAATGAGTGTTCAATCGTTGCCCAGAAATTCATCGCAAGCGTACGAATTTGAATTTCCACAAGAATCTTTGTTTCTCCTTCGATTCGTTGCACTGGATATTCCAACACGATATGGTACGAACGATAGCCACTCGCTTTTTTATTTTGAATATAGTCACGTTCAATCACGATATCAAAGTCATTACGCTGACGAATCAAGCGAACCACTTCATAAATATCATCAACGAACTGACACATAATGCGAAGCCCTGCAATATCTTGTACTCCTTCAAGGAATTCGTCTCTAGGAATATTACGAACTTGCATCTTTTCTACAATACTCTCTGGAGTCTTCACACGGCCCGTGATAAATTCAATCGGTGCGTGCTTTCCTTCCTGACGATACTGGCGTCTAATTCCCTTTAATTTAATTTTTAATTCCTCTATTGCTTGATAATACGGAGCTAGAAAGGCATCCCAATCTTCTACTAAGGGTGTTTCCCATGTTTCCATATTTTCACCTACTTTTTTTCATTTCCGTTCTCTATCATACCATATTTTATAAGGAATCATGACAAATTAAGGCGATTTTTTTCAAATCTGTCATAAAATGAGCTACAATAGAACACTAAAGGAGGAACGAATATGCCAGAAATTGAAAAAGAGTTTAAAAACTTACTGACAAAAGAACAATACGACGCGCTCGTAAACGACTATAAAGAAGTCTTTACAAAAGACGTTACGCAGACGAATAGTTACTACGACTATGAAGGTCTCCTCCAAGAACATAAAATGGCCCTTCGCATTCGCATTGTCGAAGGAAAAGAAACCGGCGAAATCACACTAAAGATTCCTCAAAGTAGCTTAGTGGTGCTTGAATATACTGAAGTGCTTCCGGTAGACATTCTGAATGCGTATAACCACGACAAACAATTCACGCTTCCAACTACGCTTCAGGAAGCATTGGAAGATAAAGGAATTACAATTCAAACCGTGAATCAAACGGCCCTTCTTACAACGCATCGCTTAGAAGGTGCTCTCTCCGAAAATGAATGGCTTGTTCTAGATGAGAGTCACTACAACGGCAAAGTCGACTTTGAGATGGAAATGGAAGTTCGTAGTCTCGAGCTCGGCGAACCGGTATTCTTAGGCATTTTAGCCAAATATAATATCTTAAGACGCCAAGCAGAAAGTAAAATTAAACGTGCATTGTCCACGAGATGAGTACAAACGTCACGCGTTGTGCAAATTATTCTGACATTTCAACGAACTATGTTACAATGATGTTACAAAGTTAGTTAGGGAACAGGGGTGTAGGATTTTGAGTACTTCAAAAACAAAAAATCTATCAGAACACACTTCACACGAAAAGATTTTCGAATTATATTTATTCGTGAATCCATTGGGATCATATTGTTATCGCTGTGAAAACGAACTATTAAAATTTGTTCGCAATTCTGAGTTTAAGGTACATTACCAATTCGTAACGTTTCATAATTTACAAACGGTTAATCAATATATGAAAAACCAAAAGCTCGATGAAACGGATTTAGATTTAAGAAATGAAATCTATACAAAAATATATGATGCAGCTCTTTCGTATAAAGCTGCCCTCTTACAAGGAAAACGTCCTGGTCGTCAATTCTTATTTGAGTTGCAACACCAAATTCATCATCACAATCGTAGTTATAACAAAGAATTGTTAGATGAAATTTTAGATAATATTGAAATCGATAAAAAAATGTTTTACGAAGATAAAGCCAGTCCTGCTGTGAAAACAGCGTATGACCGTGACTTACAAATCGCACAAGAGATGAATGTAACGCACACTCCTTCGCTTGTCATCTTCGATAATTCAAATCATTCATACGGAATCTTACTGGCCAACAGTATTACGGCTGATACCATTAGTGAAATTTGTAATGGCGAGCCACTTCCTGAATGTCCAGAAGTCAAACGACTGGTTGAAGTTCGCTCACGCCACAACTTAGCAAAAGTCGTGAATATGAATCGTTAACATACAAAAACTCCTCCATATGGAGGATTTTTCTTTATACACTCTTATAACAAAACAACTCCGAGAGTTCTTACTCTCGGAGTTGATTTTGTTATTCGCTCATTAAAGCTTCTAATTGAGATAGACGTTGTTCGAATACGTCGAATGCGTCGTATAAGTAGTCTTTCTTCGTCATATCTACGCCGGCTTTTTTCATTACTTCGATTGGAGCATCACTGCGTCCTGCACGTAAGTAGTTTAAGTAAGCTTCTAAATCTTCTGGAGTTCCATGTAAGATTTTATCTGATAAAGCAGTCGCTGCAGCCATACCAGTTGCGTATTGGAATACGTAGTAATTCATGTAGAAGTGAGGAATACGTGCCCACTCATAAGCAATTTGCTCATCTTGGATGACATTTGCATAGTATTTCGCGTTAATTTCACCATACACTTTTGCGATTGATTCTTGTGTTAATGGTTGGCCTTCTTGGTCCATTACGTGAATCTTATGTTCGAATTCCGCAAATTGTGTTTGACGGAAAATTGTTGATTTGAAGCGGTGTAAATAGTTGTTCAAGATGTATTTTTGCGCTTCTTTATCAGTATGTTTCTTCAACAAGTAGTCAGTTAAGATGTTTTCGTTTGTTGTAGAAGCAATTTCCGCTAAGAAGATTGAATAATCTCCGTATTGTTTTGGTTGAGTGTTACGAGTGAAGTAGCTGTGTGCACTGTGTCCTAACTCGTGAACTAATGTGAAGAAGTTTGATAATTCATCATGCCAGTTCAATAGGATGTATGGTGCTGTTGAGTATGCTCCACTTGAATATCCACCGCTGCGTTTACCGATGTTTTCAGCAACGTCGATCCAACGATCTGCGTATGCTTTCTTCATGATTTCGTGGTACTCTTCCCCAAGAGGTTTCAAGGCTTCCACACTTGCTAGAGATGCTTCTTGGTAGTTGTATTTAATTGGAGCGTCTCCTGTGATTGGTACGTATAAATCATACATATGCAATTCATCTAAGCCTAATGCTTTTTGTTGTAATGCAGTGTAACGGTGTAATAATGGTAATTTTTCATTTACCACTTCCACTAAAGCATCGTACACTTCTTCAGGAACTTGGTTTGAAGCAAGTGCTGCTTGGCGAGCTGAGTCATAGTTATGAACTAAAGCGCTGAAGTTGTGTCCTTTCACTTCTGTACCAAGTGTGCTTGCGAATGTATTTTTCAAGTTGATGTAAGGTTTGTACAATGTTTCGAATGCTTCCTTACGAACATCTTGGTTTTTAGACTCGATATATACTGAGTAGTTTCCGTTTGTCAATTCAACTTTTTCGCCATTTTCAGTTGTGATTTCATCAAACTTGATGTCAGCGTTGTTCAATAAGTTGAACGTTTTGCTTGCGCCTTGGAACACTTCGCTAGCTTTTGATAATAAAGCTTCTTCTTTATCTGAAAGCACGTGACCTTTTTTAATACGCGCTGTTTCTAATAAGACACGGAAGTCTTCTAATCCTGGTTCTTGTTTGAAATACTCTTCGAATGCTTCATCAGATAATGCTAAAATTGCTGGAGCAAACCATGCTGAAGCACCTGAGAATTCGATGTATGTTGAGAACGCACGTTGATTTAAGACTTGATTTTCATTGTTAGAAGTATCTTGGTCTGCTTTTAAATGTGAGTAAACATAAGCTGTTTCAATCTTATCATCCACTACGTTTAAAAGATTTAAGAATGCTAATAATGATTCCCCGTCTTTTAATGCTGTATCTTTTGCAGCGGCTACTGCTGGAATTTGTGATTTAACAAATTCTAAGTCCTTTTCAAATCCTTCGTTTGATTCGTAAATTGCGGAAAGGTCCCATGTTAATTCTACTGGAACTTCTTCACGTCTTAATGGTTTTTTATTGGCCATTATAATCCCTACTTTCTAAAAAGTTGATAGTCCTAGTGTACTATGAAATGGATGCTTTGGAAAGGGTTTGAACCCATTTTTACTCAAAAAAGAGACCAAATGAATCGCTTTTGATTCATCTGGTCTCTTTGATTAGTCTTCAAGGAATGTGGCTTTATCTAAGCTATCCGTTCCGATAATCGCTACAAGAACCACGTCTTCACGAATGAGGAAATCCGCAAATACTCTTGTATTCAAGGATTCGTCCTTTCCTTCACGATATCCAATCAAGTTCAAATCATAATCTTTACGTAAGTCTAAATCGCTTAGTTGCTTTCCAACCCATGATTTTGGCGGATAAAATTCCACAAGCGAGATATTGCCATCGAGTGCAATCACTTCAGCCAATTTATGGTGAAGAATGTTTTTCACAAGACGAATCCCTGTTTCTTTTTCTGGGTTCACGACACGTTGTGCACCCATCTTCGTTAAGATTTCTGTTGTCGTACGGCCCTTTGCTTTAGCAATAATTTCTGGAACACCAAGTTTCGTACAATGCATCACGGCTAGAATACTCGCTTCTAAACTAGACCCTGTGGCTACCACCACTGTATCGCAGTCGCCAATTCCGATTTCTTTCAAGACATCTTCGTCTGTCACATCGGCAATGACTGCCTTGGTGACAAGTGGTTCAATACGGTTAACGGTTGTTTCATCACGATCAACGGCAATAATGTCGCAATCATATTCACTAAGCTGTTTGGCAATCGTCATCCCAAACACACCTAGTCCTAAAATCCCAACTGTCTTTCTCATTACAATCCCTACTTTCTATCCAATTAATAATGGTGCTTTCGCATACTTCATCTCGAGCGCTTTGTTCTTTCTGTTTGAGAAACTCAATAAAACGGTTAATGGTCCGATACGGCCAATAAACATCAACAACATAATAATGATCTTCCCTAGGAAGGATAAGGTTGGTGTTAAATTCGCCGTTACCCCTACTGTACATACCGCTGAGATCGTTTCAAATAAAGTATATAACAGTGGCGCATCTGGGTCCGTTAAGCTGAGCAAGAACACACTACTTAGAATAAGTGTTGTAAACACGATAAAAATCGTTAAGGCTTTTCTGGCCATCTCTTGCGAAATACTATGGTGTCTAAATTGAATCATTTTCTCATCATACACTTCTGAACGAATGAATAAGAGAACCACTAAGAAAGTCGTAGTCTTCACCCCACCGGCAGTCCCACCAGGAGAACCTCCGATAAGCATTTGAATACAATAAAGCAACAGGCTCGTTGGATGAGCGGTCGTATAATCGATTGTCGCAAATCCAGCCGTTCTCATCGTTACCGTTTGGAAGAAGCTCACAAGCACCTTATCGAAGAAAGAAAGATTTGCAATCGTGTTTGGATTATTCCATTCGGTAATCATCGTTAATACCGTTCCACCAAGTAGAATAATCCCCGTCAACCAAAGGACAATCTTCGTATGATACTGCAATCGTCTATAAAACGATTTACGCTTTTTACTCTTGGTCGATTTTCGCATTTCAAGGTAGCTTCGTTTGAAATCAAACCAAACGGAAAAACCAATTCCCCCAAGAATAATGAGAGCAGCAACCACTAATGTCAAAAATGGATCAGTTGCATAGTTAATCAGACTATTAGAGCCTAAGTTATCAAAACCTGCATTACAAAATGCAGAGATTGCAAAGAAGAATGCAGTGAAAATTCCCTTTGCTGTTCCTAGTTCTGGAACAAAGCGGAAGGATAAAATAACCGCTGCAATGAATTCAATAAAGAATGTATATTTAAAAATCGTTTTTAAATACTTTTTGAAATCTTGACCATCCTCACGGTTCAAACTATCTTGCAAGGCTAGTTTATCAACTAATGACATCTTCTTCCCCGCATCATAGAGGAAAAAGGCAATAATACTCATTAATCCTAATCCACCGATTTGCATTAAAATCATACAAATCACTTGTCCAAAAGTATTGTACGTCTCGGCTACTGGTTGAGTCGAAAGTCCTGTAACACATACCATCGATACAGTTGTAAACAAGTGGTCAAAATACGAAGCTTTTGATGTCGCGATTTGCGAAATCGGTAAGCTTAACAGGAATGACCCCACCAAAATCACAATCGCAAAACTGGATGCAATTCTTTTCGGAATCGAGTCCTTAAATAAGAAACGAATCATCTTCGTCCCTCCTGTCCTAATCAAAAATAATGTGCCCAAAAAAAGAGCAGAATATATTGGATATTCTACTCTTCCTATCGGCTAATTACAACCGTTACTATTTTCGTTTAAACTGTTAGAAAATTATTCCACCACTTTATATTCTTTCGTTTCACCAAAAAACTCATCATATAACGCACGGATGGCTTTCTTTTCGTATTGGTCTAAAATACCAAACATCATTGAAACCTCAGATACCCCTTGGTTATATAATTCGATATTGATTTGAGTACGGGCAAGCGTTGAAGCCACACGAGCCGTTGTACCGACCATGTTGACCATCCCTTCCCCTACTAACATAATCAGGCAGAGGCCACGCATATAGTGCGCATCATCCACGTCTAATTCCGCATAGAAACGTTCCACAATCGCATCAAGTTGCTCGTCAGTTGCATCTTCCCCACGGATAATAATTGTCGCATCATCAATCCCTGTTGGAATATGTTCGATGGAAATGCCTTCTTCTTCAAAAATTGTCAATAATTTACGAAGGAACCCAATCTCATGGTTCATCAAATATTTCTTCACGTAAATACTTACGAAACCTGGCGAACTTGCAATCCCTGAGATAACACTTGGAGAAGTGACTTTCCCTTTCATAATATAAGTTCCGCTTGCTTCTGGGTTATTCGTATTGCACACGTGCACTGGAATTCCTTTTTTGATAGAAGGCAGAAGCGCTTCTGTATGGAATACTGAGAATCCTGCATAAGATAACTCACGCATTTCTGTATAAGACAACACGTCGATGGCCAGTGGTTTATGCACGATTTTAGGACTCGCTACATAGATGGCATCTACGTCTGTAAAGTTCTCGTACTCTTCTGCGTTCACGGCATTAGCTAAAATCGAACCAGTAATGTCAGATCCGCCACGTGAGAATGTTACGACATTGCCTTCTTTTGTCACCCCGTAGAATCCTGGGAAGATAATCACTTCATTTGTTAATTGTAAGTACTCTAATTCATGATAGCTTTCTTCTAAAATACGAGCTTCTCCTGGAGTGTCGCTCACCCAAAGTTTGGCTTCGCGTGGCCCTACGTATTTCGCAGCAAGACCTTCTTGGTTGAAGTAAGACGCAATTAAACGCGCATTTAAGTCTTCCCCGCTTGCTTTATAAGCATCCATTAAATAGTCAGGAGCTAGGTCGTTTCTTTCTTTTAAGTTTTTAAAATGAATACGAACGAGTTCAAATACTTCTGGTTTTAATTCTAATTCATCACAAATTTCTTTATAACGCACTAAGATTTTCTTTAAGACTTCTTCATCATAATTCCCTTCAATATGAGAAGTTGCTAATTGGATGAGAAGGTCTGTTACTTTTTCATCGTCTGATGTGCGTTTTCCTGGGGCTGAAACCACCACGATTTTACGTTTTTCATCAGATTTTACGATATTAAAGACCTTTCTTAATTGAGTGGCATTTGCTAAAGAGCTTCCACCAAATTTGATTACTTTCATATGACACTTCCTTATTTTTTCAATGGTACTAGACTACCAAATTAATGAAAAGAACGCAACACATTTCCACTAATCGAATACATTTGTCCGCGAAACAAAAACAGTCTCGAAAACTTGTATTTATTTGTAGAGTTTGTTAGGCTTAAGAAAAATAATTAAAGGAGGTCACATCATGTCAAAAATGTTGCATACTTGTGTCCGTGTTCAAAATCTAGAAGAAAGCATTCGTTTCTACGAAGAAGCATTTGGTTTTAAAGAAACTCACAGAAAAGACTTCCCAGAACACAAATTCACAATCGTTTACTTAGCATTCGAAGGTGACGATTACGAATTAGAACTAACATATAACTATGGCCACGGCCCTTATGAAATCGGCGACGGATATGGTCATATCGCGATCAGCGCTAAAGACTTAGAAGGACTTCACGCTGAACACGTTGCTAAAGGCTACGACGTTACAGAATTAAAAGGTTTACCAGGACATCCTGCAAACTACTATTTCGTAAAAGACTTAGATGGCTACAAAATCGAAGTAATCCGCGAAAAATAGTTCATACATGACATTCCACACACCCTCTGCTATAATGTATTCTATGCGATGAGGCGACACGCAGTACATTAGAGACTGCGAGTTATGTGGAACAGGAGTGCTTTGGCACACTACCGGATGTAGCTGTTTGTAGTTCGTGATGTGAACACGACCTACTCATCTGAAAAGATGCCACGCTAAGACTAGGAGTTCCTAGTCTTTTTTTATAGTGAAATTATGATACAATAGCAATGAAAATTATTAGACATAGAAAGAGGAAGATTCATGAAACAATGTCCATTCTGTCATGAGATGATTGACGAACAAGAAACACTCTGCCCTTACTGTGGAACAGTGCAAGACGAACTCTCACAATCGGTGTCGATTGAACCAAACGAAGGTGTTCAAACCGACCTTTTAGACGAAAATAACGAACCTACTCCATCGTTTACAACGAAAGTAGAAACAAGTATCCCAGAAGAAGACAATAACCGTAGCTCACAAGAAAACCGTGTGAAGAATAATCGCCTAGCCTATGCTGGTGCATGGAATAAATTCAAACGCTTCTTCACATTTTTTGGAGAACGTTTAGTCCAACCGACAAACCACTATTCACGTAAGCGTCAATATAGCCGTACTTACGGATACGCCTTAATTATTTTGGCAACAGTGATGTCTGCATTCGTGACAACTCACTTAATTCATTCACTGATTGGTCAATACCAATTATTCGCTGACATTTCAATCTTACCTAGCTTAACAAGCACACCAAACTACATTTGGATGTTCATTCGCTTCATCCTCTTCTACGCGGTGTTCTACCTTGGGTTCCCAAGCGTATCGTACGGATTGAAACATATCTTCCAAAAACGTCAACACGTATTTAACTACTGGTTGACACAATACGAAGGTATGAACGTTCTTGCGATTGTATTACTTGCCGTTGCAACAGTAATGACATTCATCAGTCCAGTATGGTTATTCGTTGGAATCTTAATTGTATTCTTCGCGCACATTCTACTCTACATCGTGACATTTACGTCTTCGATGTTTAAGAGCTCCACAGAATCAACGATCGATCCAATTTACTTATCACTCATTGGTTTAGTCGTACAACTGATTATCACAATTAGCTTACTCTTAATCTTATTCTAAAATGCAAAGAGAAAACCCTGACCAGCGATGGTCAGGGTTATTTATTTCTAAAATTTTATTTGAAAGAATTATTCTGAGAATTCTACAGTTACCTTTGCTTCAGAATCCATTGATGAAAATAATGTTTTATAATAATTGATTGCAGATTCTTTAATTTCACTCTTAAATTTATCTAAATACTCTGCTTGTTTATCACTAGAAAGTTGGTTAGTGACCAATTTCCCAGTATCCACATCTTCTGTAGTTCCACTTAACAACTCTCCATGATTATCATACAAATTGTAAGGATTATCTTTTGAAAGTTCAACACCAATTACTTCAAATTTTGGAACGATAACCTTATATTCTTTTTCGCCTATTTGTTCAACCTTTACACTACTTTTAATTCCAAATTTAGCTGTATAATTTAAAATCACTAATGCTGTTTTTCTAGAGAACGGCACATCAAACCCAAAAACTTGGGTTGTTTTTGTTTCAGTAATAATTTCATTAACTCCCGCATTCAAAAATACAACTTCATTCACTTTTTCAATACTTTCGATATTAATTGACGTTTTGACTTCAGATTTTTGTTCCTTAGGTAAGAAAAATAGCACTCCAATAGCCATAATAGCTATTAATATCACATTCAATAGAACACTAAACTTATTAAATTTCTTCTTTATATTTGTACTTCTCAATTTACATACCTCCATTATATTTTGCTTTTCTAAAAGAAACTTCTCTTTTAATAGCATATGTAAATTTTACACACTCTAAAAATAACAGTCAACAGAATATATCTTATCGTCTAAAAATATTATATCCCAAAAAATGTAAAATAAATTTGTTGTATCTTATTCTAAATTAGAAACACAAAACCCTGACCAGCAACGGCCAGGGTTATTTTTTAACTATTTTTTGAACAGCAATCCAATGAGTTGTCCTATGAGACTGACAACTGCATACATCAGAATATAAATGGCCGCAGAGTCATTTAGTAAAAAGAGATTCGGAATCCATAAGAGACCTATCACAATCGGGAAATACCAATAATATCCAAACTTTACTGAAAACAGCATCGAAACCACAAAGACGATGACCGGAATTCCAATCAATAGTAAGAACATTGCACTTCCTGTATCTTGAATCAAAAACACAGGAATTAAATAATAGAGTAAAGCAACAACAACGTACACCAGTAACTGTCTATACTTGGATGGCATCATGACCCCTCCTCTATATATTCTATTTTCCTGTCCTCATTATACCATATCTCCTTTAAAATCGAGTGCTATTTTTGGCACTAAAAAAGCATGAAACAAATTTGTTCCATGCTTACGATTCACACTTTAGTTTTGTGAGAAGAGATTTTTGATGGCATCAAAAATCGATTGGAAGAATTGGGCGATCTTATCGAGCCATCCTTCGTTTTTGGCTTGTTCGACTAAGCTGTTAATCTTTTCGCTGACTGATTTTGACAAGCTATTTAATTGCTCTAATACTTGCTTGGAATCAATTGCACTTGTGTTTTGATAGTTTTGCGCAAAAGCGACTAGTGCATTAATTTGGTCTTGAGAAATCACATTTTGTAATGAGTTGTTCTTCAAGGCCTCGTTAATAATGCGCTCGATATCTTCTTTTGTTGCTAATTGACCTTGCTTTTGTTTGAGTTCCGCAAGTTCTTTCTTGATTTCAATCATCGCTTTATCGAGTTTTGAAGAATCGAAACCTTTAGCGTTCGCATTTTCTTGCGCGATTTTATTCGTGACTTCTAGCTCTTGTTGCGCCACTTCGGTACGTTTGGCATCCAGTTGTACTCCGTTCGCTTCGAAGGCTTTATATACCCCTGTTAAGGCGGATTCACCGGTTACTTTCGATACGGCTGCAACTTCGATTTCCGCATCCGTTACACCTGCCGTAATCGCCGCATTGGCATATTGCTCGGCAGTGACCAGTGTGATGTTTTCAGGCGTCTTGATTTTCACCTTTACGCCTGTGCCTTTATCTGTCTTTTGAACCATCACAGATGAAATCATGACAGACGTATTCCCGTCACCACTTCCAAGATATTTAATTAAATCTTGTCCGGTTGCTGTTTCCGTTAATACGGTATTTGGATCTTTAATGCCTAATAATTGAGAAGTTTGCTGAATTTGCGCCTCGCTGAGTCCACCACCATAAACCACGGTTGGTTTTCCCCATTTTTCATTAACGGTCGTTGTATCGATGGCATATGCATTCTTCATGGATAATCCCATCAATGCAAGGACGACTGCGGTTGCCTTCACCCATTTTTTCATGAATGAACCTCCTTTGTTTTCAATCGTAACTCATTCGTTACAAGTCTAGTATACAAAAAGAACTTTAAGAAAAAAGTGTTCTTTCCTTAAAGTTCTTTATCTATTTGTTTAAGAATTGGTTAACGTCTACGCGCAAATGCCTTCATTGTTGTTGGTGAGAAAAGCATGATGATTGGATAAATTTCCAAACGTCCTGCAATCATCCCAATCGCAAGTACAAAAGTATTGAAATCAGAATACATTGAGAAGTTGCTTGTAGGTCCTACTTGACCAAGCCCCGGCCCGATGTTGTTAAAGGTTGCGGCCACACTTGAGAAGGCTGTTGTAAAATCGCCTGCTTCAAATGACACACACAGTAATAACACAAGGAAGAACAGTACATATACGATTAAGTAGTTGGCGATACTCTTCTCCATCTTATTATCGATTGGTTTTCCGTTCATCGTTGGAACAAACACTCGACGTGGTTGCCCCATGCGTTTTAATTCGGCAATCGCACTCTTGAAGTACACGACAATACGAGAGACTTTAATCCCACCGGCCGTTGAACCTGCACATCCTCCGATAAACATCAATAGTAAGAGGAGCACATGTGGGAACAAGCCCCAGAGTCCAAAGTCGACGGTCGAATATCCGGTAGTCGTAATAATCGATGATACCGTGAAGAACACGCTACGAATTGGAACACCTAATGCAGATTGGGTAATCGACAATACGATGAAAATAATCATTGTAACGCTGAGGACAATTCCAACATACGTACGCATTTCTTCGTCTTTAATCACATCTTTCACAGCGCCTAGAAGAATGAAGTAATACAAGTTAAAGTTGATTCCAAAGAGCATCATCCCTACCCCGATAATCCATTCAACGGCTGCTGGGTTAGCGTAAATACTAAATCCGGCATTGTTAATCCCGAATCCACCTGTCCCTGCAGTACCAAACGATAGAAGCAAGGCATCAAAGAGTGGCACTTGGAAGACGACTAAGATAATCGTCAATACGGCTGTCATCGCTAAATAAATCATATATAAGATTTGTGCCGTATGGGCTAATTTCGATACGAGTTTTCCAAACACAGGACCTGGAACTTCCGCACGCATTAGCTGCACGGATTCAGAACCATGACTTGGAAGAATCGCAAGTGCGAATACCAGTACCCCCATCCCACCGACTAAGTGAGTGAAGCTTCTCCAAAATAATGAAGAATGTGCGAGCACGGATAGGTCTGGAATAATACTTGAACCGGTCGTCGTTAATCCACTTGCCGTTTCAAAGAAGGCATCCACTACATTTGGGATTTCTCCTGTGAAGACAAATGGCAACCCACCAAAGAACGAGAGTAAAATCCAGCTTAAGGCTACGGTTACGACCCCGTCACGCGCCATGATTTTTAGTGGCTCTGGCTTTTTAAAGCTTAAGAGAAGCCCAATCACAAGTAGTAGCAGAATCGTTCCAGCATAAGCCAGTTTTTGAGTCAATGACTCATGATAAATAAAGCTAACAATCAGTGGTAAGGCTAAGAGCGCCGCTTCAACTTGAAGCATTTTTCCCACGAAATAGCGAACTGTTTTGATATTCATTCAGACACCTCTATTCCAAAATGTCGTTAATGTCATCAAAGTCTTTTTCCGTTGTAACGACGATTACTTTATCAAATGGCTCGATTGTGTCACTACCAGCTGGATAAATCAGTTGTTCCCCACGCACGATAAACGCAATCAAGAGGTTTGATTTTGTCTTCAATTCTGATAAAGGAATGCCGCAAATCCCACTATTCTTTTGAACGCGGAATTGAAGTGCTTCAACTTGGTTATCCGCTAAACGGTATAACGCTTCGACATTAGATCCTTGTGTGTTCGAACGTGAACGCACGAATTGGATAATTTCGTTCGCAACGATACGTTTTGGCGTCACGACTGATTGATTATCAAAGCCTTTAAACACTTTAAGAAGTGCTGGACGGCTCATCTTCGTAATAATCTTTGGTACACCTTGTTGTTTCGCATACGCTGAAAGAATTAAGTTTTCTTCGTCAATCCCTGTCATCGATACAAACACATCATATTCTGTAATACGTTGTTCTTCTAATACATCGTGGTCTGTTCCATCGGCATGAATGATGGTTGAATGTGGGAACGCATAGCTTAAAGTTTCACAGCGTTCTTCATTGACTTCGATGACTTTGGTGTTGATTTTTGTTTGTTTCAACATATTGAGTAAGTAATAAGTAATACGTCCACCACCGACAATCGTAGCAGAAGACACACTCTTCTTTTCTTGACCTGTTAATTTTAAGAAATTGCGAAGGTCTGGATACGCCCCTGTAATAAATACATGGTCTCCTTCTTCAAGTGTTGAATCCCCATCTGGAATGAAGCTTTGATCATTACGGTGAATCACACAGATTAAGATAGATTCAAATCGATTACGCACTTCTTTTAGAGTCAATCCTGCAAGAGCGGAACCTTCGTTGATTTCTAATTCGAGTAAACTTACACGATTCCCAACGAAATTTTCTACACTTAATGCAGAAGGATAATTAAAGTTATTGGCGATATCACGAGCCGTAGAAAGCTCTGGGTTAATTAGCAATGAAATCCCTAGACTTTCACGAACGAGTTGTAATTGTTGTGAATACTCAGGGTTACGCACACGCGCAACAGTGTATTCCGCCCCAATTTTCTTCGCAAGAATAGATGCAATAATATTAATTTCATCCATTTCCGTTACAGAAATAAAGATGTCACAGTTCTCCACTCCTGCTTCCACAAGAATGTCGTAGCTGGCACCATTTCCGCAAATCCCCATAATATCGAATTTATTTAGTAAACGATCGATTAAATCTTGGTTTTTATCAATCAATACAATGTCATTTTCTTCTGTCGAGAGCTCCTGGCAAATCACTTCGCCGACTTTTCCCCCACCGACAACAACAATTTTCATTTTGTTTCCTCCAGATTGAAAAATCTTATACCTTCCTATTTTACCTGTCTAGTGTGAAAAGGTCAAAGTTTATCTTGTTTTCTAAAGGGGCAAGGCGTGTTACACTAAGGTCGGAGGTCATTATGAACGAACACGAATTACAACAATTAACCCAGGAGATTTCGCGAAGCTCTTTTCACCGCGAATTCACGCACAAAATTACGTATAACAGACGCCTACGTTCCAGCGGAGGTCGCTATCTGTTGAAAACGGGAAATATCGAGATTAATCCCCTTGTCGAACAAGAACTGGGGCTCGAAGCGCTCATTGGCGTCATCAAACATGAACTCTGCCATTATCACTTGCATCAAACTGGTGGCGGCTATCGTCACAGAGATGCTGACTTTAAGCGCCTCCTTCATCAAGTAGGCGGAAGTCGCTTTGTCGAACGCATGAAGGAACCGAATTTCATTTACGAATGTACAGCGTGCCATCACCGCTACCCTAGAATGCGCAAGATGAACACGAATCGCTATGTATGTGGAAAATGTCGTGGAAAATTAATCCTTTTAGATTGAAATTCCAGCAAACATTTGATAAACTAAAAGAGTTCTGCGGTCGTGGCGGAATGGCAGACGCGCTGTCTTGAGGGGGCAGTGGGTGTATACCTGTGCGGGTTCAAGTCCCGCCGGCCGCATAAACAAAACGAAATACGCTAGATGGATAACCATCTAGCGTATTTTTGTGCATGTATTTTGTACTAGCCTAGTTGTTAGCGCATTATTACAAACTCTTCGCTTCCAGTTGGATGGATTGCTACGGTTGCGTCGAAGTCAGCTTTGGTTGCGCCCATTTTAATCGCTACGGCAAAGCCTTGAATCATTTCGTCAACGCCATATCCAATCCCGTGGAGGCCGACTACTTTTTCGTCTGCTCCTGCTGTGATGAGTTTGAAGAGCGCTTGTTGGTGATGGCTTGTCACGGCTGAATACATTCCAGCAAACGTTGATAAGTATGCCTTCACGTTTTCTTTGCCATACTCTTTCACGGCTTGTTCTTCTGAAAGCCCCACTGTTCCAATGGCTGGATGTGAGAACACGACTGTTGGAATTGTTGAGTAGTCCATTTTCGCGTTTGTTTGTCCGTTAAATAAACGTTCTGCTAGTGTGCGTCCTGCTTTAATCGCTACTGGCGTCAATTCTTTTTCACCAGAAGCATCTCCCAGTGCGTACACACCTTGAGCTGTAGTTTCTTGGAATTCATTCACTTTGATAAATCCACGTTCTGTTAATTCCACGCCTGCTGCTTCAAGGTTTAATCCTTCTGTATGAGGAATGCGTCCTGTTGCCCAAATCACTTTTTCAGCAGCAAAAGTTGTTCCATCTTCGAAATGAATTTCCACACTACCATCTTTAAGTTGAACCAATTTTTGTGGCACTTTGTTTGTGTGCAATGTTGGTCCTGATTTTTCCATTTCCGCAATGAGTACTTCAATAATCGAATGGTCGAAGTTACGTAAAGGACGATCGCGGCGAACGAAAAGGTCTGTCTTCACGCCTAGCGCATGTAAGACACCCGAAAGTTCTACAGCAATATATCCAGCGCCTAAGATAGCTACTGATTGTGGCAGTTCGTCCCATGCAAACACATCGTCAGAAGTGCCCCCAAGTTCTTTTCCTTCCACGTTTGGAATGGCAGGTTTTGCCCCTGTCGCAATTACGATATGGTTGGCACGGTACTCTTCCCCATTCACTTCAATCGTGTGGGCATCGATAAAGCGCGCGTACCCTTTAATCACGGTTACGTTGTTGCGTTCAAAAGTTCCATTATAAGAGTTACGTGAACGGTCAATATAGGCTTCACGGTTTTTCTTGAGTGTCGCAAAATCAAAAGTGACATTTTCTGCGGTAAACCCATAGTCTGGACCATATGCGTGAATCGCCTCTGCAATTTGCGCACCATACCACATAATTTTCTTAGGAACACAGCCGATATTCACACAGGTTCCTCCAAGTAAGTTTCCTTCTACTACGGCTACACGGGCACCATGCATGGCTGCACGGTTTGCTGTGGCAATACCGCCACTACCACCACCGATAGAAATTAAATCAAATGTTTTCATTGCTCATCCTCCATTTTTTGGTCACACTCATTCTATCAGATCGCTTTTGCTTTTGTCTTAAACTCTGCTCATGAAATTAGTTTAGGCACAGAAAAAATGATTACTGCAAAGCCTTGCGGCTTTCTTTTATAATCGCTGTTACGGGGCACCGGTGTAAGCCATGGTCTTACACCTTCGAAGCCTCAAACGCGGAGTAAGGAACAAGTTCCTACTCCGCGTAATTCTTCTTCGCTGCAAATTCCCGTTACTGCGATTATAAAAAGCCGCCAGCTCCTTCGTAATCATTTTATGTGCTATTTATTTTATGAGTCTAAGTTAAAAATACTCTGATAGAACGATGTGACAAATAATAGACTCTTCGCTCCTTACTACTGTGCTGAAACATTCATTCTGCTTTTCATTCTGTAAGCTGGGTGCTGTCTAGTTGGTTCTTAAGGTGCTGAGACTAGAGCTTTTCAATCCAGAGGGCGCAGAGTGTTTGGACGGCTGGGATAACTGTTGTGATTGAGCCGTGGTTATCGTATGCCTTGTACCAGAGTTTACCGGTTGAATCGAAGGCGTATTGGTACACGACGAGCCAATGATTCTTATACGGGCTACCAAGAGCGGCTGTTGTTCCTACGACAACAGGTACACCGTCTTCAAGGAGTCCGGGCACGACCTTTTCACTAAATAAATTAAAGTGTGTCTTATAACCGTATTTCTTCCACTCATTATTGAGTCCGCGTTGGACATCCCAATAGAAAGTTCCGCGATATGGCAGTGCGTATTCAATTGAGGCTTCCATGCCTTTTAAAAGCTCGTCCATCGATTGAGTCACGACGCCTTCGCGTTTCGCCACGAGGACGGTTAAGCAAGCAGCCGCATACGTTCCGCAAACCCCTGGCGTCTTTTCATTTACATAAGCTTTGAACGGCTCCATCTCACTCTCAGCGAGGCCTCGCCATTCAACTTTCTCTTCTAAGCTGTGTTTCTTCTCCCACTTCATTCGCATTCTCCTTATTGTTCAACATAATCGTCTTTATTTTTCAAAATGATATTCTTTCACTTGTAAGTTTTCATCGAGGTCAAATACAAGCGGTGTTGCAGTTGGGATTTCAAATTTTAAGATTTCGTCTTCGCTTAAGTTGAGCAAGTATTTCACTAAACTACGTAGAGAGTTTCCGTGCGCTACAACGAGCACGTTCTTACCGTCGAGTAAATCCACCGCAATTTCATCTTGCCAAATTGGAAGCACGCGGTCCAATGTTGTTTTCAATGTTTCCCCTTGAGGAAGGTCCTTCACTTGTAGATGTTTGTAGCGTGGGTCGCTGGCTTGTTTGGCTGCTTCTTCCTCGCTAAGTAGTGGAGGCATCACATCGTATGAACGTCTCCAAAGCAACACTTGTTCGTCGCCATATTTTTCGCGTGTTTCTTGTTTATTGAGTCCTTGTAAGGCTCCATAGTGGCGTTCGTTTAATCGCCAGCTCTTTGTTTCTGGTAAATAGTCTTGATTTAATTCAGACAAGACGATATGTCCTGTGTGGATAGCTCTTTTTAATACTGATAAATACACATGATCGAATTGAATGCCTAATGAGTGTAGCATTTCCCCTGCGTGATGCGCTTCTTCTACCCCTTTAGGAGTTAACTCCACATCGCTCCAACCGGTAAATAAATTGAGGGCGTTCCATTCACTTTCTCCATGTCGAACAAATACTAATTTCATGTTCATTCCTTCTTTCTGAAATTCTACTATTATTGTACGCCTGTTCTCAGAAAGTTTCAAAGAACGACGCCCGATGTGTTGCCATTTGCCCTAAATCATCATTTAGTGGTAAAATAAGCTGATATCTATTTCATTAGATGATTGGTAGAAACACTACCTGAAAGGAACATTATGAAATTACTAACGATAATCGAAAAGATAAAACGATTCTCGAATCAGGACTTAGCGCTGTACTTACTCATTATCAGTAGCTTCCTTCCGTTTTATCTATTTCTAACATTGTTCGTCTTATATATCATCCTTCTCGCCTTTACGGGAAAATTAAAACAAGTCTTCAAAGACTTAGCGCAGCACCCGTTCTTACTGGCGTTTATCGGATTTAGCTTTATCGTATCGATGGTGGCTGGCAACTATATCGGCGCTGTCATCTCGGTTGGATTCGTGATGTATGCGATATTCTTTAAATACTATCAAAGACGATTGACACCGGACTTTTTCCATATCGTTCTACAGACAGTCTTACTCCTCAGCATTTTCGCCGCGGGATTTGCGTTCTTAGAACACTATGAAATCGTTCATAAATTTAACTACACCTTCCTCTCACCACGGATGCAAGTATGGCACCAAAACCGTGCGGAAGTAACGTTCTTTAATCCGAACTACTACGGAATTATTTGTTGCTTCTGTATTATGATTGGCTTTTACTTACTCAGCATCACGAAGAGTTGGTTCTGGAAGTTCATCGGCGCTGTCGCGATTGGGATTAACCTATTCGGCCTCAGCTTCACGCAAAACCGAACTGCTTTTCCAGCGATTATCTGTGGAGCGATTATTTACCTCTTCACAACGATTCGTAGCTCGAAAGCATTCTGGCTCAGCATCGCCGCATTTGGAGTTGGACTCATGTTCCTCTTCTCAAATGACATCGGAGTTCGGATGGGAACGCTCGACTCTTCCATGGAAGAACGCGTTTCAATTTGGAATGCCGGCATGGTTCTCTTTAAACAAAATCCATGGTTTGGGGAAGGGCCTCTGACCTACTTGCATAGCTTTGCAAGAATCGGCGCTCGCTACCACGAACACGCGCACAGTTTATATATCGATACCATTTCAAGCTACGGGATTATCGGAACATTGCTTCTTGCGATTTCTACCCTTAAACCGGTACGCATGCTTTTAGAAATGAGTCGCGATCCAAAGAAACGTCCAATCGTTGGACTCTACGTTTCGTTTATCGTTGTACTCTTCGTTCACGGTATCTTCGACGTGGCCATCCTTTGGGTACAAAGTGCATTTCTATTCTTACTAGTGATGACAAGTATTCCAATGTGGATGAAACAAGAAGAAAACGTCATGCCACATAAATAAACTACAAAAAATAAATCCCAAGATTCACTGTTGTGAACCTTGGGATTTTTTGAGTGCTTTTATTTTGTTAAGTTACGGATGTTTTTGAAGAGTTCTTTATGATTTTCAATCTTCGTATCATTTCCGATAACGACAAACGCGTTTTGGTCCATGATAGCTTTCATCGTTGGAGCGTATGCGCGTACCTTTTCAGGCGTTGCCGCTAAGATTTCATCGCGGAACTGTTGCACTTTCTCTTGCGTCAAATGAGTGAAGTAACGCGTGAAGGCGACTGCCCCTTTTTGAGCGGCTGAAAGTGGACGGTCAATCGTGCTGAATGTACCAATCAAGTTCTTTTCAAACTCCGCCTCTGACAAGTTGAAGTTTTCTAAGTACTCTACTTGTCCATCATAACGTTCAAGCGTTTCAACGATATTTGGGTCGCGGTAAGAAAGACCTGCGACGTCCCCTTTATCGGTAATCACACTCATACCTCCGTATGCCCCACCTTGAACACGAACTGTATTCCATAAGTAATCAAGTCCTAGAACGGATTTCAAGAATAAGTTCATACCGTTCACTGGAACACCAAGAAGCGTTTGGTTATATCCTTTTGCGACATAGTTGATTTCTTGGGCTGTCTTGAACCCTTCGTTTAACACTTCCACAGGATTCGTGAAGACTTGTTTTTCAACTTTGTGAGTCCCAAGATGCTTGAAGAAGTCCTCGGATACTTGTTTGAAGTGGTCGAAGTCAACTTTGCTTCCGACAAAGGTTGCCACTAGTTGGTCTGTTGTTAAAATCGTTTCTAACACAGCTTTCAAGCGGTCGATAAAGGCTTGAGGGTTTTCGTCAAAACCAGCCACCACATCGCAAATAAAGTCGTAGTAGTCGATTCCTTCAAGCGATTGTAAGTATTTCGCGCCTTCGTAGTAGTAAGATTCTAAACGACGAAGGGCCGCCACGTGTGACCCATAGTTGAAGTTCATCTCTAAGTCTGCTTTCACATTGAGTAAGAGCTCTTTAATTTTCTCAACATCGTCTAAGTTTGAACGGTGAACGATTTCTTCAATCAAGCTTAAGAGTTGTGGTTGGTATTCAGACAAGGCCTTACCGCTCACGGTGAATTTAGGATAGTAGATGTTGTCCGCTACTGATTCCGTAATCACGGTCGCGTTTGTGCCGATGCCACCTGTGTAGAAGTCGATTTCTGTGCTGAGGGCTTCGTCTGTGAAGTTTTCGGTTCCAACTTCCCCTAGTACTTCTATTAAGAAGGCTACGACTGGAATGTCTTCTGTCTTCACGCCTGATAAATCAAAGTAATATTTCACGTAAGAAATGCCGGCTGTGAAGTCTTCATAGTGTAAGAAGGTTGGTTTGCCTTCTGCCTCTTCCACTGTTAATGGTAAAGGTTTTACTTCGCGGTCGATATCTTCAATTGAGAGTTTTGGTAATTTCGCCAAATCTTCTTCCTTATCTGGAGTCGTTTGACGTTCTAGAAGTTGTTGCGTTTGTTCAACTAAAGCTGCCACTTCTTCGTCAGATAGTGAAGCTTTATAAGCCGCTAACTCTTCTTTCAACGCTTCATCTTTGCGGTCGCCGAGTCCAGGTTCTGGAGCTAAAGTGATAACCGCTGCATGCGTATTGTCTAGTAATGTTGTTTGGATTAAACGTTCGAAATAGCCGTTTGCCATTTCTTCTTGCATCTTATCTAACACACGTTGGTATTCGAACGTTGCGAAGACATCCCCGCCGTATAACCAGCTTGTAAGTGAGTTTAGAGAATACAAGATTCCTTTAGGAGTAGCTCCTTCCAGCGCTGTTAATTCTTTATAACGGAACGCTGCTTTATTGAGGGCTGCTTGAATCGCTTTTTGCGGAATGCCTTCAGCGACTAAACGTTTCAACTCGTTTTCGATGATAGAAACAAATTGTTCTTTGGCTTCTGGGTTTGTATCTTTTAAGACAATTTCAAAGATTGGTGAATAGGTTGCTGCACCAAATCCACCAGAAACATCAGAACCTAGGCCTGATTTCAAGAGAGCTTTCTTAATTGGAGCCGTGTTAGAGCCAAGAAGGAGTTCATCTAATACGCCAAGCGCGATGAGTTCTTCAGAGTTTGTCCCCTTACCAGCCGCCCAAATGTACGCTAAGAGCGATTTGCTTTCAGTAGGCTCGTCTTTAGAAATTGAGAATTTCGCTTCTAATTCATGACGCTCGCCGAAAGGTGTTTGTTCGACAGACTCGAATTCGTAGTCTTTTGCCTCAAACGCATCGAAGTACTCTGTCAATTGCGCAAACGCAGTGTCTAAGTCTAAGTTTCCGTAAAGCGTCACACGCGCATTGCTTGGGTGATAGTACTTATCATGGAACGCCACGAACTCTTCTTGCGTTAACGAAGGAATCGCAGCTGGCATTCCTCCAGAAATATGTTTATAGACGGTATCTGGGAATAACGTTGGTTCAAACAGACGGTATAATTCAGAGTCCGCTTGAGAGAACGCCCCACGCATTTCGTTGTACACTACGCCTTTATAAATCAATTCATCATCGGCATTTTCTAAGTGATAGTGCCATCCTTCTTGCATCAAGATTTGTGGATCCTGCTTGAAGTTTGGATAGAATACTGCATCTAAGTACACAGACATCAAGTTGTTGAAGTCTTTTTGGTTACGAGACGATACCGGATAAACCGTCTTATCAGAGTAAGTCATCGCATTTAAGAACGTATTCAATGAACCTTTTAATAACTCTACGAATGGCTCTTTGGATGGATATTTCTTCGAACCATTTAACACAGAGTGCTCGATAATATGCGCAATCCCGTTATCATTATACGGCGGCGTACGGAACGCAATATTGAACGCCTTATTATCATCTTCGTTTTCAAGGTATAAGACCTCTGCGCCAGTCTTATCATGTTTGTACAAATAACCGACAGAACGAATATCTGGCAAGTCTCTTTTTTCAATTAAAGAGTAACCTTTAAAATTCTTTGTCATAAAATTCCTCCTTCAAGGCTTTTCACCCATTCTACCACTTTTAGCGCAAAAAAAGAAGATAAGGGCCTACTTCTTACATAAAGAAAAAAACTCAAAATTCACTTATATGAATTTTGAGTTTTAGGTATTTTGTATTTAAGAATCTTGTAAAACTAGATTTCAGATTTATTGAAGAAAATTACTAAAATGTCTTCTCTTTCAACTTTATCTCAATCTCATATCCGTTTAGCCGAGCTAATTCCACAAGAGTCATAATGGTTGGATTATGATGTCCTGCTTCTAATCTCGCTAAATAGGCTCTCTTTACATCTAACTTCGTTGCAAATTCTTCCTGTGTCAATTGATGATTGACCCGCAATCGAATCGTCCTCAAAGCTACTTTTTGAAGAGACACTTCTCGAAGTAAGTCTTCTTCGAAACTAGGATAAATCGATGATAACTTCATAAACTCTCGTGTTAAATAAGAAGTCACTGCCATCCACCCCTTCTTTAGTTCTTGATACAGGTATTTTTAAACACTGTCTTCCTTTATAATAGAATCCCCATTTTTCGATTATCTCCGGTGTCACACCTTCATCTTCTAAGATTTTGTAGACTGCCGCCAATCTAATCATCTCGTCATATTCAAGCGTTTCTAAACGATCCACTTTCTTTTTATCAACCCTAAATTTCTTACCCATACCTATTACCTCCCTTTGACCTAAATGTAACATATAAGTTACGTGAAGTGCACCCTGTCAAGTAGACAGGAAAATAATTAAATTATATGACGAGTTCTTATGAACTCGTCTTT
>NZ_JAPWBR010000025.1:0-28106 GCF_041433555.1 Granulicatella sp. 20925_1_45
CATATATGATAATTTCACCAACGTAATGTTCCGAAGTGTAACCCCGCCTAATCAGCAGGGGTTAGGAAGCGCACCCTCCTTGGAACTCATCCCACCATAACGAAGCTTTTATAAGATGGGCTTAGCATACTTCGCAGCACAGTGATATTTTCAGAAGAACCAAGATAAAAGACCGTAGGCGTTCTGCAAATATAAATTTACTACACAGAAATTACGAAGAATCTTACGGATCCTATAATCGCAGTGGTGGGGAATCGTATCAAATGCGAATTAGTAGGAGTTAGGAATTTATTCCATACTCCTACTTTGAGGCTTTGAAGGTGAGAGACTTCAGGCTCGAACCGGTACCCCACTACAGCGATTATGGAAACATCCGTAATGATTCGTAGTAATCGAAATCTTTTTTATGAATACTAACTTTATTTTTGCAGAAAAAATGTAACGACCTACGGTCTTATATATGATTTTACAAGAAAATATCACAATAATAGCTGCTGGGTATGCTATAATAAAGCCAATCTTATGAAAGGTGGAAGCATTATGGAACAAAAGAAATACAGCGGGAAAGAGTTCACGATGAACGTCCTTAACGCACTTGCATTAGGCGTGGTCGTTACACTTATCCCTGGAGCATTACTGGGTGAATTAGTGAAGGCGTTATTACCAGTATTCCCACAAGGCCAATTGATAATCCAAGCAACACAAGTGGCCAATACATTAATGGGGGCAATCATCGGATTGATGGTCGGCCAATTCTTCAAATTCACTCCAATTCAAACAGGAGCACTTGCACTAGCCGTTTTATTTGCTGGCGGTGTAGCAACTTTCAACCCTGACGTGAAAGGAATTATCTTTAGCGGTACAGGGGACATCATTACGATGGGACTTACTGCAGCATTAGGAGCAGCAGTCATTTTATGGATTGGCAATAAAGCCAAAGCATACTCTATTATCGTGATTCCAACGGTGTTATTAGTAGTCGTTGGTGGGGCGGGACGCCTTGCATTACCATATATCAAAACTTTAACAACATTATTAGGACAAGGGATCGGAAATCTATTATCATTACAACCAGTTATCATGTGTTTATTATTAGCCGTTATTTTCTGTATGTTAATCGTTTCTCCGTTTACAACAGTAGGGATTGCCGTGGCGATTAGTCTTAGCGGTGTAGGTTCAGGGGCAGCAAACCTTGGAATCTGTGCGGCTGGTTTCGGTCTTGCGATTGCGGGATGGAAAGTGAATCCAAAAGGAACTGCGATTGCGCATTTCATCGGTTCACCAAAAATGTCAATGGCGAATGTTTTAGCAAAACCAAAAATCTTATTACCAATGATGTGTACATCTGCCGTACTTGGTGTGTTAGCCGCTTTATTTAACATCCAAGGAACCCCTCAAAGTGCAGGGTTCGGTTTCAGCGGATTAGTGGGACCAATCAATGCGTTGAACTTAGCAGAGGGTGGATGGAGTGTAATGAATATCGTTATCGTGACGCTTATTTTCGTCGTTGCGCCAATCGCGTTGAACATCGTATTCGTTCATTTGTTCGAAAAAGTGTTAAAATGGATTCAACCAGAAGATTACAAATTAACCGTTTAATAGAAAAGGGGAGTTAAAATGAAAATCGCAATTGCGGGTGCAGGAGCAATGGGGTGCCGTTTCGGGTACATGTTAACAAAAACTGGGCAAGAGGTGACGTTGATCGACGAATGGCCAGCGCACATCGAAGCCATCCAAAAGAATGGATTGAAAGTCGTTGATGGAGAAAACACAGATACGATTGATATCAAAATTATTCGTCCAGAAGAAGCAACAGAAGAAGTCGATGTGGTCATCGCATTTACAAAATCAATGAAATTAGGCGAAATGCTTGAAAAGATTAAAGCGATTATCCACGAAGATACAAAAGTGCTTTGTCTCTTAAATGGTCTAGGACACGAAGACACAATGGCGAAATACGTTCCTCGTAAAAACATTATTATGGGGGTAACGATTTGGACTGCAGGTCTAATCGAACCAGGGGTAGCGCGTCTAGGCGGAACTGGTACGGTAGAAATGCAAGCGGCGGACCCAAGTGGTGTTGCGATTGCTAAAGAATTAGTAGAAGTGATGGACAAAGCAGGCCTGAACGCAAGCTACAGCGAAGACGTTCATTTCTCAACATGGCGTAAGGCGTGCGTGAACGGTACGATGAACGCGACATGTGCGATTTTAGATGCAAACATCGGTGAAGTATTCGATACTTCAACTGCTGAAGCTATCGTAACGCAAATCATCAGTGAATTCGTTGCCGTTGCGGAAAAAGAAGGCGTGCATCTTGATCCAGCTGCGATGAAAGATTATGTGTATACGGCTTCTAATAAAGTTCGCGGACACTATCCTTCAATGCACCAAGATTTAATTCAAAACCACCGCTATACTGAAGTGGACTTCTTGAATGGATTTGTGGCTAGAAAAGGGAAGGAATATGGTATTCCAACACCTTACTGTCAATTGATTACAGAGCTTATCCACGCGAAAGAAGATATTTTGAAAGTTAAATAGTAGAGTAATAAAAAGAACAACTCAAAGAATCAGTTTGTTATTGAAAGAGTCATAGTGGGGCGCCGGCGAGAGCCTTACCACTCTTTCAATCAACTGATTCTTTTTTGCATCAACTTTCAGTAAGACAAAGAACACACAAAAAGGAGCGAGGCGAGTTGATATGTACCCAGAATCCTGGACACATTTTTAAATTAAGCTGAACACATGGATGTTTTCCTGTATTGAACAGGGGACATCCATTTTGTTTTTTCTTGTATTCTTTTGTTATTGTAATAATCTATATATTCTTCAACTGCTGTTTGAAATTTCTTAAAGGTAGAATATTCCTTTTCATAACCATAGAGCATTTCGTTCTTCATTCTGGCGAAAAACGTTTCTATAATGCAATTATCATAACAATTTCCTTTTCGGGACATTGATTGAATAATACCTCGTTCTTCTAATGTCCTTTGATAAAATACGTGTTGATATTGCCAACCTTGATCAGAATGGAGAATCAATCCATTAACATCAGTGAATTTTTTGAAAGCTCTATTTAGCATCCTTTGAATCTGTTCTAAGTTAGGGCTTAGAGAAAGATCATAGGAGATTATTTCATTAGTAGACATATCCAAAATTGGAGAAAAGAAACATTTCCCCCAAGAAAAAGTGAATTGAGATACATCTGTACTCCATTTTTGAAGTGGCCTATCGGCCGTAAAATCTCTGTTAATAATATTATCAGCAACTTTCCCAACGCTACCTCGATAAGAATGGTATTTTTGTTTAGGGCGTTTTCCAAACAAATCATTTATATGCATAAGTCGTTGAACTCTTTTATGATTAACAACGTAGCCTCTACGACAAAGTTCTTGGTAAATTCTTCTAACGCCATATCTACCTTTATTTTCATGAAAGATGGTTTGGATTTCCGATAATAACTCACCATTTTTCTCAGCCACAGCATCAACTCTATTCAATTCAAAATAGTAAGTAGATTTCGCCATTTTCATCGCTTTAAGAAGATGTTTTAGTTGGTATCCTATTTCTCGTAATTCTTTGATGACCGCTGCTTTCTCGCCTTGAGAAGCGCAGCTTCCTGTTCTTTTCTCAAGGCTCTCAGTTTTTTTATAACAGCAATTTCAGCTTCTAAATATGCATTTCGTTCACGTAATCTAACTAATTCTTCTCGTTCGGATTCTGAAAGGTTATCAGGCACATCTTTTTTATTCATAATAGGCTCCTTAGATAATGGTCGTCGTCTTTTCTTATTCTTTAAACCATTATATCCATAAGTTTTATACTTGTGAACCCAAGAACCTAATAATCCGACACTTATTCCCGCTGGAAAAGCAACCTCTGATAGAGCTTTCCCATTTAAAACCTGTAAAACAAATGTCAATTTTTCTTCTACCGTCCAATTTCTTTGTTTTTTGACACGCTCCAATCCTTTAGGACCATGAATCTTTTCAATTTTATCCCAATTCAATATTTTTCTTCTAAAACTCTCTTGCATAACATTTTCAGGAGTTTCTACTCATGTTCCTTTCCGATATAATTCGACACATTTCATTTTGAATTCGAATGAGTAACGCATAATAAATACCCCCTTTACTGGTTTGTCCAGTAAAGGGGGTACATATCAATTAGCCTGCGCTCCTTTTTGTGTTTAGCGGTTGCGTAAATCTAGGGAGACTTATAGGAAATGTTCAACGATAATACGCACTGCTTCGAATGCGTTTTGAGATGCTTTTTCGAGCGTTTCCTCGAAAGTATCAGGGGCATCTCCTCCTACATGGTCGCTCACACCACGCACGTTTAGTACGGGAATGTTATAGAAACTAGCCACTTGTGCAATAGGAGCAGCCTCCATATCGCTAGCAACGATGTCTGGTAATTTTTCGCGAATCGTAGTAACGGCGTCTACCGAACTCATAAACGAGTCACTGGTTGCGATAAAGCCGCTTTGGATGTTAAATCCACTCACTTTTTCGCGCAGAAGTTCTACAATTTTTCCGTGTAAATAAGCATCTACAGGATAGTCGGCTGGCATCTGAGGGACTTGTCCCCAAGCGTAGTCGAAGCCAGTCGCATCCACGTCGCTATAGGCGAATTTCGTAGAGACGATGACGTCCGCCAATGCGAAGTCTGGATTAAAGCTTCCTGTTGTTCCGGTATTAATAATGATGTCAGGATGAATTTTGTCGCATAACCATGCAGCAGCGGCAGCAGCGTTGGCTTTTCCGATACCTGATTGTACGAGATACAAGTTCTCGTGAACTTCTAGGAGGCGGATTGGGCCTTTTTCAAAGACTACTTTTCCGGGTGCGAAATGCTCTTCGAATGGATGCAACTCTTCTTTCATCGCTGCAACGATAGCAATCTTCATGAATTATTTACCCCACACTTCAGAAACAGGTTTCTTCACTTCCACTTTTGTTCCTGCAAACTTCTCAGAAATGTATTTTTGGATTTCTGGGTCGTGGTAGAGGTCCACTAATTTTTTGTATTCTTCTTTATCGGCATTTTCTGCTTTCACGGCAATCACGTTGATGCTTGTGATCGTAGATGCGTCTGCTTTTTCATAGAAAAGGGAGTCTTTCAATACGTTTAAACCACCTTCAAGGGCGATGGTGTTTCCGATAGCGATTAAATCAGTGTCGTCTAATACACGTACGCTTGTAGTGTCATCAATCAGTAGGAATTCAAGGTTTTTCTTGTTTTCTACGATGTCGCTAGGAGTGCCAGTGCCATCTTTGAAGTCACTTGGTAATTTAATTAAACCAGCGCTTTCTAATAAGCGTAGCGCACGAGTAGTGTTATATGGGTTATCAGGAATTGCCACTTTCGCACCGTTTGGTAGGTCGTTTAGTGATTTTACCTTTTTAGAGTAAAGCCCCATTGGTTCAATATACGTAGTACCAACTGGAACGAGTTTGTTTGAGTTGGCTTCGTTAAATCCTTGTAAGTAGCCGATTGATTGGAAGGCGTTGGCATCCACAGTTCCATCTGCCACGCTTTCGTTTAATGGCACACCGCCGTTAATTTCTTGTACTTCGATTTTTAGGCCTGCTTTTTTCGCTTGTTCTGATTCTGCGATGTGTCTCCAGATGTCTGCGTCAGAGCCGACAGAAGCGATTTTGACTGTTTTAAGTCCTGACTCAGAAGCTTGCGAACTTTGTGAGCTTTGTGAACTTGAAGCGTTGTTTCCGCAAGCGCCTAAGACGAATGCAGCAGAAAGGGCGATAAGAGATTTAGCGATAGTTTTTAATTTCATATTGGGGGTTCCTCCAGTCTAGGTGTCTAATGTTTCTTACTGAATGACAATTGATTAAATAACTTTGCGAACGAATGGGTCAATGCTGATGCCTTGTTCTAAGACTTGTTTAGCATATTCTTTCGCACCGAATAATGAGTGGTCGCGGTAGTTTCCGCATTGTACGGCAGAGACGCCTTGAATATCTTCGAATTGAATCTTTTCGACGATTTCTTCAAGTGTTGATTTCAATGCGCGTGCGATATCTTCAGGAGAACGTTCTTCCCAAAGGATTAAATGGAAACCAGTACGGCATCCAAATGGAGAGATATCGATGATGCCTTCTAAGCGGTCACGTAAGAGGTCCGCTAGTAGGTGTTCGAATGTATGAACGACACCTGTTGGCATTTCTTGTTTATTTGGTTGTAAGAATCGGATGTCAAAGTTTGAGATGACGTCGCCTTTCTTACCATGTTCGTTTGCGATTAAGCGAACGTAAGGTGCAATCACCTTGTTATGGTCTAGTGTAAAGCTTTCTACTTCAGCCATGTTGATTTCCTCCTAAGTTGTTTTGATGAAACGAAAATAAAAAAGCTCGCACTTCTAGCGCTTGCTAAAAGGACGAGTTGCAGTCGTGGTACCACCTTTGTTCGTCTTCGGGGGAGAAGACCTTTTCCGTCTAGACGGATGGTTGATAACGGGAGTACCCGGATTGTCTTAAAGTTTCGGACAAGCTGCTCAAAGATCATGTTCAAAAATAACGACTTGCTTACTCGCACCAACCGTAAGCTCTCTATGAAGTTTTATTTTTTACTCTTCTTTTCATTGCGTTTCGATATGTTATAAAAACAGGATACTGGTATCTGGGTGAAAAGTCAATGTGAAAAACATACTTTTTGGTATATTTATTATTTATAGTTCGCTATTCTTAATTTTTATAACGAAAAACTAGATTTAAAAATTGTTTTGTTCGTGTTTTGGTTGAGTTTGGTTGGCGTGCTGTCAATTTTATTAATTTTTACGCAAAAAAAATCTCTAGATTGGAAAGATTATAGAATAGAGTGAAAAGTTTCACGCTATACAGTATAATGAAGCTATCTATAAAACAATGAAGGGTGACAACAATGACATTATTAGATGTACAACACGTACAAAAAGTTTATCAAACACGTTTTGGAGCCGCTGAAGTGACTGCGTTAAAAGACATTAACTTCTCAGTAGAAGAAGGCGAATATGTGGCAGTCATGGGGGAATCTGGTTCTGGTAAAACAACGCTATTAAATATTTTAGCGACACTAGACCGTCCAACAGACGGTACTGTGCTTCTAAACGGGGAAGACATCCAAAAGATTTCTGATAAAGTGTTAACGGAATTCCGTCGTGACCACTTAGGGTTCGTTTTCCAAGACTTCAACTTATTAGAAACATTATCTGTGTATGACAACATGGTATTACCACTTGTGTTAGCACGTCGTCCAATCGACGAAATGGAAAAGAAAGTTCAACCAATCGCTGAAATGTTAGGTATTGAGGACTTATTGAAGAAATATCCATATGAATTATCTGGAGGTCAACAACAACGTGTGGCAATCGGCCGTGCGATGATTACAGACCCAAGCTTACTGTTAGCCGATGAACCAACAGGGGCGTTGGACTCAAAATCAGCAAGCAATACATTAGATTTATTCGATAAAATCAATCAAAACGGACAAACGATTTTAATGGTAACGCATAGTACTGTTGCCGCAAGTCGTGCCAAACGCGTTCTTTTCATTAAAGACGGTTTAATTTACAACCAATTGTACCGTGAAGGAAGAACGGACCAACAAATGTTTGAATTAATCTCAGAAACATTAACTGCGATGGCAAACAGAGGTGAGGAACATGTTTAATCTACTGCGTTCCATGGCGATTACGAACTTACGTAAGAACCGTGCTCTCTATGTACCATTTGCACTTGCGACTGTGATGGTGACGGTAGTTCTATATGTAACGAACGCACTGGCTGCAACACCGGAGTTCGCTCATCTAGAAGGTGGGTCAGCGATGGCCAAAACACTTAGCTTTGGGTTCGTGATCGTTCAAGTCGTCTCACTCGTCGTTATTTTGTATGCGAATGCCTTCGTAATGAAAAACCGTGCGAAAGAATTCGGTTTATACGGTATTCTCGGTCTTGACCGTAAGAATATCCAATTGCTCAGCTTGATTGAGTTAGTTGTCTTTGCCGCTTTAAGCATTGGTCTAGGGTTAATCCTTGGTGTGATTTTCCATGCGGCATCATTTGCGATTCTATTGAAACTCATTCAATACGATATCGGTATTAAATATTCCTTCCAATTCGGAAGTATTATTGCTGTTCTGTTAACGATGGTGGCCATCTTCGTTCTTGTGTTCTTTTTAAATGCAGCGAAGATTTACATGAGCCGTCCGCTTGAGCTATTAAAAGAGAAGAAAAAAGGGGAGAAGAAAGGCCGCGCCGTTACAGTTCGCGCCATTATCGGTCTAGGACTTCTAGGGTATGCATACTATATGTCTCAATCCATCGAGTCTCCGGTTAAAGCTCTTTTATACTTCTTCTTAGCCGTATTATTAGTAGTAATTGCGACTTACATTTTATTCGACGCGGGTTCGATTGCGCTTCTATCCATCTTACAAAAGAATAAGAAGTTGTTTTATCAACCAACGAACTTTATTTCGATTTCAAACTTGCAATTCCGTATGCGTAAAAATGCTGCCGGACTTGCCAGCGTGTGTATTCTTTCAACAATGGTACTTGTTACGATGGCGACAACCGTAGCGCTTCAACGTGGGACAACAGCCAGACTTGATAGCAACTATCCAACAGATTACTCTGCAGTTGCTTACTTTGTTCTAGAAAAGGATATGGATCAATATCCTCCAATCGTTCAAAAGATTAAGGAACAAACGAAAGGTCAATTGAAAGACGAGAAGACATTCTTAAACGTGCTTCGTTTCGGGAAACGTACGGAGAATGGATTCGACTTTGCGAATGTGAACTCAGGAGATAGTCCTGCAGCGATGTTCACCCTTGTTTCTGTGGACCAATATAATAAGATGTTTGGGACGAACTACACGGTTGGCGAGAAGGAAATGATTGTCGGCCATATTAAAGGGGACGTTAAACAAATTTCAGAAGTAAAGACGTATTCGGTGGTGTATAACGCGACGATTACCGTTAAAGAAATGATTGATGGGACTCCATACGCGAAAGTGATGCCGCAACTACCATATGTGGCAGACAATCAGTATGTAGGGATTGTAAAAGATCCATTGCAATACTTAAACCCAGTGGCAGGTCAAGCGATGTATTACTTTACTTGGAATACGAATACACCGTTTGAGTTACGTGACGCTGAATGGGCTGCGTATAAGAATGTGAAGAGTCAATACAAGGCAGATGCGATGGCGTTAAGCAGTAAGAATGAAGAGGCTAAAACGCTCTATGCCTTCATGGGTAGCTTGCTCTTAGTCGGGGCGCTTCTTTCTATCGCATTCTTCATTGGTGCAGTTCTTGTCATTTACTACAAACAAATTTCTGAAGGGTACGAAGACCGTGATCGTTTCGTTATCTTACAAAAACTCGGTATCGATCAAAAGACAATCAAAAAGTCTATCAACCGTCAAGTATTGATTGTATTCTTCTTACCGCTTGTCACAGCGTTTATTCATACCGCATTTGCCTTCAAGATGTATCGTAAGATTATCGAACTCTTCGGGGTTGACGGCAGCGTGACATTAAACGCGACAATTGTGATTGGTGCAATTTTCGTTGTGGTATACCTCATCGTGTACCAAATCACTTCTCGTAGTTACTACAGAATTATTAAACGTTAATCAACTACAACTCCAAAAGAGGTTTCCGTGTGAAGCCTCTTTTTTCGTGCTTTTTTTCAAAGTGACAAAAATGTAAGAAACGGGGATAAAATGATAGGATAGTGTCATGATTTCCCTTTATGAGTGGACTATACTAAGGTCAACAAATGAAAGTAAAGGGTGAAAACAATGACATTATTAGATGTACAACATTTACAAAAGAAATATCAAACGCGCTTTGGAGCTGCTGAAGTGACGGCGCTCAAAGACATCAGCTTCTCGGTTGAAGAAGGCGAATACGTAGCCGTGATGGGGGAATCGGGTTCAGGGAAAACAACGCTCTTAAATATCTTAGCGACTCTCGACCGTCCAACTGCCGGTTCTGTCTTTTTAAACGGAGAAAACATTCAAAATATCTCCGCTAAAGTTCTGACAGAATTCCGCCGCGACCACTTAGGGTTTGTGTTCCAAGACTTCAACTTATTAGAAACCTTATCGGTCTATGATAATATGGTGTTGCCGCTCGTGCTCGCTCGCCGCCCGATTTCAGAAATGAAGCAAAAGGTTGAGCCGATTGCGCAAATGCTAGGGATTAAAGACTTGCTGAAGAAATATCCGTATGAACTATCAGGCGGGCAACAACAACGTGTGGCGATTGGCCGTGCGATGATCACAGATCCAAGCCTACTGTTAGCCGATGAACCAACAGGGGCGCTTGACTCCAAATCAGCTAGCAATACCCTCGATTTATTTGATAAGATTAATCAAAACGGACAAACGATTTTAATGGTAACGCACAGTACGGTTGCTGCCAGTCGTGCCAAACGAGTTCTTTTCATTAAAGACGGCTTGATTTATAATCAATTGTACCGTGAAGGAAGAAGTGATCAACAAATGTTCGAGTTGATCTCAGAAACATTAACTGCGATGGCAAATAGAGGTGAAATCCATGTTTAAACTCATTTTTTCGATGGCAACATCGAATCTAAAAAAGAATCATTCATTATATTTGCCGTATGCACTGACAACCATTATGGTAACGATGATTCTCTATATCACGCACGCCTTATCTGCGATGCCTGAGCTTTCCACTCTTCGCGGTGGGGGAGCCATTGCACAAACATTGGGTTTTGGAGTCATCGTGGTTCAGCTCGTAGCTCTCTTAACGATTCTTTACGCGAATGCCTTCGTGACGAAAAATCGATTAAAAGAATACGGTCTATATAGCATCCTTGGGCTCGACCGAAAAAACATTCAATTGTTAAGTTTCATTGAATTGCTTCTATTCTCAGTGGTCAGCGTGGGGCTAGGGGTTGTGCTTGGAATCGTGTTCCATCGCTTCTCGTTTGCCGTTTTATTGAAGCTTATTCGAATTCCAATCGGCATCGAGTATTCAATGCAACTCGGTAGCGTCGGTTTTGTACTGATTTCGATGGCGTTTATTTTCGGGGTTGTCTTCTTCTTAAATGCAACAAAGATGTACATGAGCCGTCCGTTAGAAATGCTTTCTGAGAAGAAAAAAGGAGAAACGAAGGGACGCTTTATCTTTCTTCGCGCACTCATTGGTGCAGGGCTTCTTGGGGGCGCGTATTATATGTCGCAAACGATTGAAGCACCTGTTGCAGCGCTATATTCCTTCTTCGTAGCGGTCCTATTAGTTGTTTTAGCAACGTATATTTTATTTGACGCAGGGTCGATTGCTCTTCTTTCGCTTTTACAAAAGAACAAACGTCTCTTTTACCAACCAACGAATTTTATTTCGATTTCCAATTTAAAATTCCGTATGCGTAAAAATGCGGCGGGCCTTGCAAGTATTTGTATTTTATCAACGATGGTGCTTGTTACATTAGCCACAACGGTCGCATTGCAAACAGGGACAGCCGATTTATTAAAGAAAAGCTATCCAACAGATTATTCGGCAACGGCATTCGTCGAAGACACCTCTACGATTCCTCAACTTTCGGAACAAATTAGTAAGATTAAGGCGCAATCGAAAGGCACTGTAACCAATGAAATGAATTACCTCAGCGTGCTTCGTGCTGCAAAAAGTATGGAGGGCGGAGTGGACATCGAGGGAGTCTATCCAGGAGATAGCCCAGCTGCGTTCATTACTTTCCTCTCTGCGGATGATTACAATCGTATCTTTGGGACGAATTTTCACCCTAGTGACAATGAAGCCATTCTTGGACTAGTCAAAGGTGACGATAAAAATGTTTCGGCTATCCGCGTGAACGGACAATTGACACTTCAAGTCAAAGAGATGATTGACACTGGCGGCTTTAAAGAAAAATTGCCACAATTGCCATACGTTGCAGATAACATTTATGTAGCCGTTGTAAAGGATCCGTCAAAGATGATCGACGGTAAACTTGGCCGTGGATTCTATTACGCATTGTGGAATACATCGACGGATACTGAAGCAAAAACAGAAGAGTTTGAGGCCTACTCTAACGTGCTTGAAGCAAAAGATGATGATTTCATTACGGTTGGAAGTAGAGAGGACGCGGCTAAAGACATCTACGGATTTATGGGAAGTTTACTCTTTGTTGGGGCACTTCTTTCCGTCGCGTTCTTCATCGGAGCAGTCCTTGTTATTTACTACAAACAAATTTCTGAAGGATACGAAGACCGTGACCGCTTTGTGATTTTACAAAAACTCGGTATCAATCAAAAGACCATCAAGAAATCCATCAACCGTCAAGTGTTAATTGTGTTCTTCTTACCGCTTGTCACTGCGTTTATCCATACCGCATTTGCCTTCAAGATGTATCGTAAGATTATTCAGCTCTTTGGGGTTGATGGTAACGTAACGCTAAACGCGACAATTGTGATTGGTGCCATCTTCGTTGTAGTGTATCTCATCGTGTACCAAATCACTTCACGTAGTTACTATAAAATTATTAAACGTTAATAGATTTTGTTCACAAACCGTGAAGTTTTAAGATGCAAAACCGCACTCTAAAGGGGTTTGTGCACGTTATAAAAATCGTAAAAAGGGCGAGGTTTTCTCGTCCTTTTTTTGTGCTCAAAAACGGGATAACTGTCCACAATAAAAAGCTTTCATAAATTTTACTTTTTCAGTTTTCAGTTTCTAAAAAACATGGTAGAATAGAATGTATTGAAGTAAAAGAAAAACTGGAGGATTCGTCATGATCGATGTTATTGACTTAAACAAAGTATTCGATAACGGCTTTGAAGCATTAAAGTCAGTAAATTTCTCAATTGAACAAGGAGACTTAGTATGTTTACTAGGACCTAGTGGTTGTGGGAAATCAACAATTTTAAATTTAATCGCAGGATTATTAACACCAACAGGAGGAGACATCCAATTTAAAGGATCATCAGTTGTTACGACAGAACCTAAAGACCGTAACATCGGATTTGTATTCCAAAACTATGCGTTATATCCGCATATGACAGTGTTAGAGAACATCATGTTCCCACTGACAGTTGGTAAAAACAAAATCTCTAAAGAAGAAGCTCAAAAGATTGCAGAAGAATATATGCAATTAACAAACATTGAAGAGCTAGCAGGTAAAAAACCTGGTACTTTATCAGGGGGGCAACAACAACGTGTGGCCATCACTCGTGCGCTTGTTCAAAAACCTGAAGTACTTCTACTTGATGAACCATTAAGTAACTTGGACGCTCGTTTACGTTTGAAAATCCGTGAAGAAATCCGTCGTCTTGTAAAAGAAGTAGGAATCACAACAATCTTCGTAACGCACGACCAAGAAGAAGCTTTATCAATCTCAGATAAAATCATTCTTTTAAACGAAGGGTACATTCAACAACATGATGACCCACAAAACTTATACCTAGAACCAAGTAACTTATTCGTTGCGAAGTTCATCGGTAACCCAATCATCAACATTACAGAAGTGGAAATTAAAGACGGCGTGATTACTCACCCATCATTCAACTTACCAACTTCTGAATTATCACAAGACCGCAAACGCCAAGAATTAGCAGATGGTCACTACTACTTAGGAATGCGTCCAGAAGACGTAGTTCCAGTATCTGAAGGTGAACAAGGGCTATTCTCAACAACTATTAGCGGCGTAGAATTAATTGGACGTGAACGTATTCTTCACTTCCCATTAGGCGAACAATTCTTGAAATCAATTGTAAGTGTGGAACATAAGATTGAAGAAGGAGACACACTTTCATTCCAATTACTAAAACACAAAATCTTCTTATTCGATAAAGATGGAGCGCGTGTTTACTAATGAGAAAATATAATCCAGAGAACCAACCTAAAGCTTGGTTATTCCTTCTCCCATCTTTAGGAGTGATTCTTCTCTTTAACATTTATCCATTACTTCGTTCGTTCTGGATGAGTTTCCAAAAAGGGTCACTATTAAAATTACAATACACTGGTTTAGACAACTACCAAAAAGTAATTGCGGACCCTGTATTCCATAAAGCGTTACTCAACACAGCACTGTATGCATTCGCAGTAGTGCCAGTAGCGTTATTAATCTCAGTCATCATTGCATGGATTATTTTCGAGAAGATTAAACGTAAAAGCTTCTTCGAAACAATCTTCTTCATGCCTTACGTTACAAGTACAATCGCTATCGGGATTGTGTTCCGTTACTTCTTTAATGGGGACTACGGAATTATCAACTTCTTCCTTGGCTTGATTGGTATTCCAGCCGTGAACTGGTTGGATAACGTAAACATGAGTATGCCAACACTGATTATCTTCGGGGTTTGGACAAGTTTAGCGTTCAATATCATTATCCTCTTAGCAGGATTACGTAATATTGATCCTGAGCACTTCAAGATTGCGAAAATGTTTGGTGCGACAGACCGTGAAATCTTCTGGCGTATTACATTCCCGCAATTAGTTCCAACAATTGCCTTCCTTTCAACGGTTAACTTAATCGGGGCATTCAAAGTGTATACACAAGTGTACGCATTATTTGGCGGAACTGCTGGTCCAGCAAACTCAGCAATAACAGCTGTGTACTATATTTACGACAAGTTCCATGTGGCAGGAAGACCAGGGGTTGCCATGGCAGCAACTGTAATCTTGTTTGCAATCATTCTTTTTGCAACATTCCTCCAAAACAAATTCTTGAGAAAGGCGGAGGGATAAGAAGATGAAAAAAGTTTTTAACGTATTTTCAATCACGCTTTTAATTTTCTTAGCGTTGATTACAGTATTCCCATTCATTTACATGGTGTTGACCGGGTTAATGACATACGCAGAAGCGACAAGTATTCCACCGTCATTCATCCCAAGCGAATTCAAATTTAGTAACTACTTAGAAGTATTTAGCCGTGCGCCATTCCTACGTTACTTCGGAAACACTTTATTCGTGTCTCTATTTACAACAGTGGCAACAGTAATTACTTCATTACTAGCAGCCTTTGCCGTAACAAGCTTACAGTTCAAAGGGAAAAACATCGTAATGATGATTTTAGTTTCTCTATTAATGGTTCCTTACGAATCAATCATCTTTACAAACTACCAAACAATCGCTCAATTAGGGTTATTAAACACTTATCTAGCGTTAATCATTCCGTTCTTAACAAGTATCTTCTATATTTACTACTTGAACGGATACTTAAAAGGAATCCCAAGTACATTCTACAAAGCCGCTAAAATTGATGGTGCGAGTGATTTAGAATACATCCGCCGTATTTTAGTGCCAATGTGTAAACCAGCATTGGTAACAGTAGGGATTTTAACATTCATCCAAAGCTGGAATTCATTCCTATGGCCATTATTGGTTACAAACACGAAAGAATTCCGTCTATTAAACAACGGACTTTCTGCCTTCACGACAGAATCCGGAAGTGATGTTCACTTACAAATGGCCGCAGCAACTCTAACGGTTATCCCAATTCTGTTAATTTACTTTGTATTCAGAAAAGAAATTATTAGAGGGGTTGCGAAGAATGGTATCAAAGGATAAAACATCGATTACCTTTCATAGCGGTATTTTAACGATTGGTGGAACGGTCATCGAAGTAGCCTATAAAGATAGTCATATCTTTTTCGACTTCGGGACTGAGTTTTTACCAGAATTAGAATTGCCCGATGAATCGGTGCAAACACTCACAGATCATAAAGTGATTCCACATTTAAAAAATATGTACGATGCACGTATCCCTTACAAATACGAAGGGGATGAAGATAAAGACTATGCCAATACGGCGGTCTTTATCTCACATGCGCATTTGGATCATACAAGAATGTTGAATTATTTAGACCCAAGTATTCCTTTATATACATTGAAGGAAACAAAAATGATTGTAAATTCGCTCAACCGCAATGGTGTATTCTTACTACCATCGCCGTTTGAAGACGATACATTTACAAGAGAGATGATTGGGTTAGATGCAGGCGATGTGATTAAAGTTGGAGAAATCGAAGTAGAAATCGTGCGTGTCGACCATGATGCGTATGGGGCTGCTGCTTTAATCATTAAAACACCTGGACATCATATTACGTATACAGGGGACTTACGACTTCACGGGCATAACGCTGAAGATACAATTGAGTTTTGTAAGAAGGCAAAACATACGGACATCTTAATGATGGAAGGTGTATCGATTAGCTTCGGGGACCGTAAAGAGGTTGAAGACGAAATTAAACCTGAAAACGAGGAAGATGTGATTCGTCATATCGCTCGCCTCGAACAAGAAAATCCAAATCGACAAATCACATTTAATGGCTATCCAGCGAATGTGCGTCGTTTTGAAAAAATCGTCGAAGGAACAAGCCGTACCGTTGTTCTTGAAGCAACGATGGCCGCACTTCTTAAAGAAGTATTCCAAAAGGATGCTCATTACTACTATAGAGACGGGGCTCCAAAACTCGACGAACTTGATCCTACTTTAGAAATTTCATATCAAACGTTGTTAGAGGATACTTCGAAGTACCTATGGCAAGCAGTCGACCATTTCGAACGTTTGCAAGAGGGAAGCTTATACATCCACAGCGATGCGCAGCCTTTGGGGGACTTTGATCCGAACTATCAACCGTTTCTAGATTTATTGGCGGAAAAACACATTGAGTTTGTACGCCTATCTTGCTCAGGTCACGCAAAACCGGACGACTTAGACCGCATTATTGCGATGATTGAGCCTAAATGTTTGGTTCCAATTCATACGTTAAAACCAGAACTTCTGGTGAATCCGTATGGTGACAGAATATTGCCGTACCGCGGCGAAAAAATTGTGTTGTAAAAACTATATAACAAAAGGAGAAGAAAAATGAAATTCAAATCTTTAGTAAAAGCGACACTAGCAACAGCATCAGTTGTGGCGTTAACAGCGTGTGGAGCTAACTCATCAAACAACGGCTCTTCACAACAAGCTGAAACTAAAAAAGACATCGTAACAGAGGTTAAATCAGAAACTACAATCACTTTCTGGCATGCTATGAACGGTCAGCAGGAAAAAGCTCTTCAAAAATTAACAGAAGACTTCATGAAAGCTAACCCAAATATCAAAGTAGAGTTACAAAACCAATCTCAATACAAAGATTTACAAGCAAAAATTAACGCAACTTTAACTTCACCAAAAGACTTACCAACAATCACTCAAGCATATCCAAACTGGTTATACAATGCTGCTGAGCAAGATGCATTGGTAGACTTCAAACCATATATTGAAAACGAAACAATCGGATTCAAGAAAGGTGAAGAAATCCGTCCAGAATTAATGGAAGGTGCTAAAATCAAAGGAGTACAATACGGTATTCCATTCAACAAATCTACAGAAGTATTATTCTACAATGCAGATTTATTGAAACAATACGGTGTTAAAGTTCCAACTACTTTAGATGAATTAAAAGAAGCAGCTAAAACAATTTACGAAAAATCTAACCACGAAGTTGTTGGTGCTGGTTTCGACTCATTAAACAACTACTATGCAATTGGTATGAAGAACAAAGGCATTGACTTCACTAAAGAATTAGACTTCGCAAGTGACGCTTCAAAAGAAGTTGTTAAATACTATGCAGACGGAATCCGTGATGGATACTTCCGTACTGCTGGTTCAGATAAATACTTATCAGCACCATTCCAAAACAAAAAAGTAGCTATGTATGTTGGTTCAACAGCTGGTGAATCATTCGTAGCTAAAGGTGCTAAAGAAGCTGGTTTCGAATACGGAGTAGCTGTTCGTCCTGAAAAATACGACCTACAACAAGGTACTGATATTTACATGTTCGAAGGTTCTACAACTGAAGAACAACGTACAGCAGCATTCTTATACTTGAAATTCTTATCTTCAGCTGAATCTCAATTATACTGGGCACAACAAACTGGTTACATGCCAACAATTGCTTCAGTGTTAGAACAAGATGCATACAAGAATTCAGGTTCTAAAGTTCCTAAAATCTTAGCAGATGCTACTAAGAATTTATTCTCAATTCCTGTAGTTGAAAACTCTGATCCTGCATACTCAGAAGTTCGTACGATTTTAGAAAAAATCTTCAAGACTGAAAATGGAAATGTAGATCAATTAGTTACAGATTCTAAAGCACAATTTGATGCTGCGTGGAATCAATAATCACATATAAGTTCATTCACAACACAATCACAACGAAAGCCTGGGGAATTTTCCTCAGGCTTTTTGTGTGGAATGAGTGTATGTGCTGTATAGTGAGTAGGTGTTGGAAGGCCCATGCGGGGGAGGCTTTTAGGTGTATGGGGTGTGGTGGTGGATTGCTTTGGAAACATGCGGATTTAATTGTTGAAAGTATATTAGTGAGCCACCGACTCGAGTCTAGGGTCTCTCGTCTTTGAAGCCTCAAAGAGACACTAACGAATGGATTCGTAAGTGTCTCTAATTCGCATTCAATGGATATTCTCACTAATCTTTCAACAAAACCGCTGTTTCTGTCGCAATCGACGTTTTCGGTATTCACCTAAAAGCCTCCTGAGGGGGATTCCACACAACAAGCTGAGGGAAGTTGAGAGGCGTTCCTTAGATTGTGTTCCTCATTCACGAAGGACCGGTGCGGGGATAGGGTGAACGCGTTTCATAGAGAGTGTGCTATAATGGGGCGACAAGAGAGGTGAGTCGGATGCGGTATGTGCTTTTATTAAGGGGCATCAATGTTGGTGGCAAAAATAAAGTTGTGATGAGCGAATTGAAGGAATTGCTGAGAGGTGAAGGGTTTAGCGATGTGGATTCGTACATTAATAGCGGGAACTTATTTTTTGCAAGCGATGAGAGTGTAGAAAATATCGTTTTGAAGGTTGAAAAGGTGCTAGAAGAGAATTATGAGTTCTCGATTCCGTTTGTGCTACTTTCAAAAGAGGAATACTTAGAAGAAATGACGGGGCTTCCGGAATGGTGGAAGGATGATTTTGCTAGAAAAGATATTTTATTTTTCTCACGGGGAACAGATGTGAGTGAGATTATCCGATTTGTAGAAGAGTCAGCATTTTATAATGAAAGAGTCTATATCGGGAAATGTGCAGTCTTCTGGGCGAAAATCGATGAGGCAGAGTATCAAAAAACGACTTACCATAAAAAGATTTTGAAGCAACCATTTTATAAGACGATTACGATTCGAAATGGGAAGACATTTGATAAAATCGCAGAAATACTGCAGACAGAGAAACCTTTGTGATAGGGCTTTTTTATGGTACAATAGTGTGTGAATTTGTAGAGAGTGAGGCGCATTATGGAAATTAAAATTATTGAAACTAGTGATATGCATGGGTACGTGTTACCGACAAACTACACAGAAAGAAACATGGACTTAGGATTCAGTACGGCGAAGGCTGCGACTGTGATTCGTCGCTTAAAAGAAGAAGCGAACGGTCCTGTGATTCAAATCGAAAACGGGGACTTCATTCAAGGGTCACCATTAAGCTACTATGTTCGTAAACAAGATTCAAAAGTAGCATCTGATTTAACAAAAGTATTGAACTACTTAAACTATGACTTAGGAATTTTAGGAAACCACGAATTTAACTATGGGTTGGACTACTTAAGAGAAGCGATTGCGTCTTACAACCACCCAATTCTTTGCTCAAACATTTTAACGAAAGATGGAAAGCCAGCGTTTGGCGAACCTTACAAAGTGTTCGAGAAAGACGGCGTGAAAATCGCAGTTTTAGGGATTACAACGCCTTATATTCCAAATTGGGAACAACCTGCTACGGTGAAAGATTTAGTATTCGTGAGCGCATTGGAAACAGCGAAGAAATACGTTCCAGAAATGCGTAAAGTGGCGGATGTTGTCGTGGTAACTTACCACGGAGGATTCGAGTGCGACCTTTCATGCGGGGACCCAACGGAACTGTTAACAGGAGAAAACGAAGGGTATGCGATTGCGACGCAAGTAGAAGGAATCGATGCGTTAGTGACAGGACACCAACACCGTGTGATTGCACAAAAAGTGAATGGCGTGCCAGTCATTCAACCAGGATACCGCGGAGCATATGTCGGTGAAATCAGCTTAGAAGTAGAAAAAGTAGACGGGAAGTATACAGTTGTTTCAAGCGAAGCAAAACTTCACCCAACAGAAGATGTTCCAGCAGACCCAGCTGTATTAGAAATGTTTAGCGACTTACAAGCGGAAGTGGAAGATTGGTTAGATACTCCAGTAGGAAAAGTTGTTGGAGATATGACCATTAAAGATCCACATGCAGCGCGTTTAAGCGAGCATCCATATATTGAATTTATCAATAAGGTTCAAATGGAAGCCAGCGGTGCAGACATCTCAGGAACTGCGTTATTCAACAATGACGGACGTGGATTCAACTCAGAAATCCGTATGCGTGATGTGATTACAAACTACATTTATCCAAATACATTAGCCGTTCTAAAAGTGAGCGGTGCGGACTTGAAAGCGGCTCTTGAGCGTGTGGCGACTTATTTCATCGTCGAAAACGGAGAAGCGGTCTTCAATCCTAAATATGTGGAACCAAAACCTCAATTCTACAACTACGATATGTATGAAGGAATCGAGTACACATTAGACTTCACTAGACCATTCGGCGACCGTGTGACTCGCTTAGAGTATCATGGCAAACCTGTTCAAGATACGGATGAATTAGAAGTAGTGACAAACCAATATCGTGCAGTTGGTGGCGGAAACTATAGTATGTTTAAGCCAGAGAAGATTGTGCGTGAGGTGCAGATTGATATGACGGAGCTCATTGCGGAATACTTGCGCAAACATCCAGTCATCGAAGCAACAGTCAACAACAACTTTAAGACTGTGGTGAAATAATATATAGACACTTCAAACTCCTCAGAGTTTGTTATAGAAAAGCATTATAGGATACCGGTTTGAGTCTTAGGTCTCAAACCTACCAAGCTTCAAACAGTCTCTACGAAATGAATTTCTAGAGACTGTAATTCACATTGGTTATGATTCCCTATAATGCTTTCTATAACCTCTGAGGAGTTTTCTGTTTTATCAGCGATTAAGTTGTTGTGTTGCTTCAATAAAGTTAGAACAAATATTCCTTCATTCGAAATGAGAAGCGTTAGCCATAATAGCTGTACCGGATTGAGCCAAGGTCTCAATCCTATCGAGCCTCAAACGGATGGTAGGAAATGAATTTCCAACCATCCGTAATTCGCATCGATTACTGATCGCTATAATGGCTACTATGTTATCCGAAAACGCGTAGCTTTTTTATTTGCCTCTTAGACTGTTGTGTTGCTTCGATGAAGTGAGTGCAAGTATTCCTTCATTCGAAAGGGAAATGTGCTTAAAATGGATTGGAGATTCTTATGTTGAGATTGCGAAAAGTTTAGGATTTTGTTAGGGAATGTTACGGTATAGGCGGGATATGGTATGATGAAGGCACTGTATTGCAAAGTGAGGTTTTGTGTGTGAAGTTAAAGAAATGGTCGTGGATTGGTTTATTGGTACTTTGCGTGACGTTGTTAGTGGGGTGTGCGGATCACACGAGTAGTGGGTATCTTGAAGAGCTGGCTGGGAAAGAATTGAGCAGGGCTTATCCGACAAAAAATATTGAAGATTTATTTGAGCAGTTTCCGAAGGGATTTACGGTAAGTCAGATGCGTGTAGTCGGTGACTCGAATGTATTTGTTTATCTTGAGGCTAGGGGAAAAGGGAACCCACTAGTTGGAACGATTAAGCAGCTCAATTCTAAAACTAAGGAAGAAGAGAAAAGTATACCGTTCCAATATGTGAATGGAAAGTTTGTTTTTGAAAATGAAGAAGAGGCGAAAAAACTCTGGCCACAAGGAAAGTTTTTATTCCAGGAATTGCAATTGAATAAAGATATTTTAGCAAAGGCAAAATTGGTAAATAAGAATTATACAAAGAAAGAAGAAACTCCTACTGGGGATAATGAATTTTATCTGAAATATAGTATTCAACTTCCAGTGGTCAGTCGGATTTTGGGGATAGACGAGTCGCAGCAGGTAGAGCTCTTTATCTTTGGTCGTGACGAGTCCGATGGCTTCGTATATGAAATTGGAACGGAGCAAGATAATCAAACGACTTTATGGGAAATGATACGAGAAATTAGGAAATAGATGGTTTTCTGTGAATTGGAAAGATGGTACAATGAAAACGAGGTGAGTGTATGCAAACAATAATGATTGTCGAAGATGAAAAAGTCATTCGCGATGCGATTGTACAAGAATTGGAAAAATGGAATTATGAAGTCGTTGCGGTGGAAGACTTTTCGCAAGTGTACACTCAATTTTTAGCCATCAATCCGCAGTTGGTGATTCTGGATATTACATTGCCGTTTTATAATGGCTATTATTGGTGCCAAGAGATTCGTAAGGTGTCTCAAGTGCCGATTATGTTCTTGTCGTCCAGGGATCAAGCGATGGATATTGTGATGTCGATTAATATGGGCGCGGATGATTATATGACAAAGCCGTTTGAACCAAGTGTATTGGTTGCAAAAATACAAGGGATGATGCGTCGCAGTTATGAGTTCGTTCAGCAAAAAGATTGGCTGGAATATAAGGGGATTGCCTTACAACTGGGAAGCGGAAAGGTTTCGTATGAGGGTAATGTCATTGAATTGTCGAAGAATGAATTTATCATTTTGCGTGTACTGTTTGAAAAACAAGGCGATATTGCGCCGAGGGAAGATTTAATGAATGCCTTGTGGAATAGCGATGTGTTTGTCGATGATAATACCTTGTCTGTGACGATTGCTCGTTTGCGGAAGCGTCTTGGCGAAATCGGATTGGAAAAATTAATCACGACGAAAAAAGGCGTCGGGTATGGATTGGCGGAAGTGATTGAATGAAGACAAAAGTGGAATTTAGTATGGCTTGGTTCAAATCGCATGCTTTCTTACTTGGAGCGCTGGCCTTCATCGAAGTGTTTTCGATTGGGTTCTTCTTCGTCTTTAATTGGCTAAATTCAGAAGTCGGCTATTATTTATTTTTACTAGCCTTTTTCCTTTTGGTAGTCGCGGGTGCACTTTTATGGCACGATTGGAGAAAGTATAAAGAAGTCGTTCGAAGTTTGCAGCAGGAAGTGACGACGCTAGACGATGGGTTTTCGCCCGTTGTGAGTCATTTATATGAAGCGATTCAACAAGAAAAGTCGGATATGCGAGGGTTAAGTACGAAGATGAAGCAACTTCGCAAGGAAGATGTGGACTATTATACTTTATGGGCGCATCAAATTAAAACGAGTATTGCCGCAAGTCAGTTGCTGATTCATGAGTTGCCTCAAACAACTGAGAAATCTTTATTGAGTCAAGAACTCGTTCGGATTACAACCTATACGGAACTAGCGCTGCATTACGTTCGAATGGAAAGTTTCCATCAAGACTTATCGATTTCAACCATCTCTATCGATGAAGTGATTCGCCCGCTCTTGAAGAAATATGCGACCTTCTTTATTTCGAAGAAATTGCATTTGGACTATAATCCTACAGGGGAAAAAGTGGTGACGGATTCGAAGTGGCTAGGCGTTATCGTCGAGCAAGTGTTATCGAATGCGGTGAAATATACACCTGAGGATGGAACGATTCGTATTCTTTTTGATGGAAGCACGTTAACGATTGAAGATACAGGAATCGGGATTGCCCCTTACGATATTAAACGGATTTTTGAACGTGGATTTAGCGGTTATAACGGTCGTGTGAACCACCAATCGACAGGGCTAGGGCTCTATTTATCTGCAGAGATTGCTAAACGATTAGGCGTTAAACTCAGTGTAGACTCGACTGTTGGAGAAGGGACCACGGTTCGTATTCAAATTCCGTCTGAAGTGATGCAAGTGAAAGATTAATGAAAGCGAGGGGGAACCCTCGTTTTTTGTGCGATAAAAGGGGTGTTTTCGCTAAAAAGTTAACAATGACACGCCCGGATGTGTTATAATTGTAAAGATAACAATATCGTTTGAGATAGGAGAATGACAATGGCAGTAGATCAACTAGAATTAGTCGTCATTACAGGTATGAGTGGGGCAGGGAAAACTGTTGCAATGCAAAGTTTCGAAGACATGGGATATTTCTGTGTCGATAATATGCCACCAAGTCTTCTACCAAAATTTTGGGAATTAGTAAAAGAATCAGGAAAAATTACAAAAATTGCGCTCGTAATCGACTTACGTTCACGCGCATTCTTTGATGAAATCATGTCCGCTATTGCAGGCCTTGATAACACATCATTTATTACAACAAAAATTTTATTCTTAGAAGCGAGCGATGATGCGCTTGTTTCTCGTTACAAAGAAACAAGAAGAACGCACCCTCTAGCAAGTGATGGTCGTATTTACGATGGGATTATTGCGGAACGTCGTTTATTGCAAGATATTAAGACACGTGCGCAAAAAGTGATTGATACAACAAATCTTTCACCTCGTAAATTACGTGAAGAAATCATGCAAGCATTCTCTACAGGCAGCGAAGGAATTTTCACAATCCAAGTGATGTCATTTGGATTTAAATACGGACTTCCAATCGATGCGGATGTCGTGATGGATGTACGTTTCTTACCAAATCCACACTATATTGCAGAGTTACGTCCATTAACTGGATTAGATGAACCTGTGTATGATTATGTCATGAGCCAACCAGAAGCGAAGACGTTCTATCACAAATTGATGGACTTACTCGACTTCTCAATTCCAGGCTACAAAAAAGAAGGAAAATCGAGCGTGACGATTGCCATCGGATGTACTGGTGGGCAACACCGTTCTGTAGCTTTTGCGGAACGTATCGGACGCGAATTATTATCAGACTCTTATAACGTGAAAATCTCTCATCGTGACAAAGACCGTCGTAAAGAAGGGAATGGACGATCATGATGTTCGAGGTAACACCAAATCCTCCGAGAAAGAAAGGTCCTAAAATCACCGTTATTGGTGGAGGAACAGGGCTTCCTGTTCTCTTGAGAAACCTTCGTAAGAGAGATGCGGATGTAACTGCGATTGTAACGGTTGCCGATGATGGTGGAAGTTCAGGAATCATTCGAGATTATATGAACGTTGTACCGCCAGGAGATATTCGGAACTGTATGATTGCTCTTTCTCCGATGAACGCTTTACAAAAAGAAATTTTCCAATATCGTTTCAATTCCGACGACCAATTCTTCGCTGGACATGCGATTGGAAACTTAATCATTGCGGCCTTAACAGAGATGCGTGGAAATATTTTCGATGCGATTCGTCTCCTAAGCCGTATGATGGCGGTGGAAGGACATGTGTATCCTGCCGCTGAAGAGCCATTGTTACTACGCGCGGAATTCCAAGATGGAACGATTGTGGACGGGGAAGCGGAACTTGTCAAATATCGCAAGAAGATTAAAAAGGTTTCCGTGCATTGCTACGACGAGAATCGTAAGCTCGATGATAGCCGAACTCCAATGGCGGCACGTGAAGTCATCAATGCGATTATGGAAGCCGATATGGTTGTATTAGGGCCTGGTAGTCTTTATACTAGTATCTTGCCAAACTTAATGATTAGCGATATTGGTCAAGCCGTTTGTGAAACGAAAGCGGAAGTGGTGTACATTTGTAACATCATGACGCAACGTGGTGAAACGGAACACTTTACCGATGCAGATCATGTACGCGTGTTACATGACCATTTAGGAACTCAGTTCATCGACACCGTCCTCGTGAATACAGAGGCAGTGCCAGAAGAGTACTTAAACCAACAAAAGAACGAAGAGTATCTTTACCAAGTGAAGTACGACTTCCAAGGATTGCGCGACGAGGGATGCCGAGTAGTGTCGTCTGACTTTATTAAATTACGCGAAAAAGGCGTATACCATGATGGTGAAAAGGTCATCGACGAATTATTCCGTCTTCTACAAAGTGCACGAATTGAATAATACCGAATAAAATAGGAGCCAAGACTTCCTCTTGGCTCCTTCAACATGACTAGAAGAGAAAGGAGGAGGCCTGTGTCCTTACTATCATTTGCTGCAGAAACAAAACAAGAACTAACGCAACTAGAAGTGCAATATGACTATTCAAAATATGAACTTGCGGCGCTCATTCGAATGAATGGGGCGGTTGGGATTTTGAATCGTCAATTGATTTTAAATATCCAAACGGAAAACGCGACGATTGCCAGACGAATTTATGTACTCTTGAAGAAGTATTATCAAGTGGAAAGTGAACTCTTGGTTCGCCGTAAGATGAAACTGAAGAAGAACAATGTGTATATCGTACGTTTGAAACATGGAACAGAAGAGATTTTGGAAGACTTGAATATCAAGTCGAGCGGCTTATTTAATATGCGCGTTCCAGAAAATGTTCGTGAAGACGAAGAGAAGATGCGTGCCTACCTTCGTGGGGCGTTTCTGGCTGGCGGTTCGATTAATGACCCGAAAACGAGCCGTTATCACTTAGAGATTTATTCGATTTATGAAGAGCATAACGACGATATTTGTCAGATGATGAATGCGTTTGGGTTGAATGCCAGAACGATTGAGCGTCGTAAGGGGTATATCACGTACTTGAAAGAAGCCGAGAAAATTGCAGACTTCCTTGCCGTGATTCATGCTTCCAAGGCGATGCTACATTTTGAAGATATCCGAATTATTCGAGATATGCGAAATACGGCGAATCGTTTAGTAAACTGCGAGAACGCTAATATTAATAAAGTGGTGAATGCAGCCACTCGTCAAATCGAAGAGATTCAATACATTGAAGATACGGTAGGACTCGACGCCTTGCCGGATAAATTATCGGATATTGCAAAAATCCGTTTAGAGAATCCAGAAATTAGTTTGAAAGAGTTAGGCGAAATGTTACCTTCTGGGCCTATCTCAAAATCAGGGGTAAACCACAGACTGCGTAAGATTTCTGAATTTTCTCAAAAATTGAGAGAAGAAGGAAAAGCCAATTAGAAGTATCTGGACGTAGCTTACTATAGAAAAAACTATAGGAGGTTCGTCTTATGAACTTAGTATCTTTAATTGGTCGTGTTGTCAAAGAGGTAGAGGTGCAACAGCTTCAACCTTCCGGAAAGAGTGTGTTTAATAATACCATCGCGGTGCAAAATGTATACCGAAATAGCGATGATTCCTATCATTCACACTTTATCCAAGTGGTCGCCTGGGGCAAAATTGCGGAACGTATTGGCAAGTTTGTCAAAAAGGGAGACCGTATTGGCGTGGAAGGGCGACTTAATACCCGTCGCTACACTAACAAGAATCATCAAGAAGTGTATGTGATCGAAGTGGTGATTGAGGAAGTGTACTTCTTAGAGAGAAAACACGAAACAGAAGAGGACGGAGCGAGTCCTTTTGAAGATCCGCAAAGTTTGTTTGTGGAATAGTGGAAGGAGAGAAATTCCTTCACTTGGACGTATAAAATGAAGGAGTTTTTCGAGTGATTATATTAATAAATGGAACAGCAATTGCCGTCGGAGCGCTTGTGGGTGTGTTTTTACGACATATAATTTCAGAGCGTTTCGCGCAACATATCATGCAAGGGTTAGCGCTATGTGTATTCCTGGTCGGAATTAAAGGCGCGATTCAAATCCCGAATAGCTTGATTATGATTTTATCTCTGGTATGCGGTGGCGTTGTCGGAGAAGCGCTTCAAATGGAGGAGCGGGTACGTAAGTTCTCAGACTGGCTTCAGGAGAAGGCTTCAAAAGGTAAAGAAAACAATTTAAATATCGGTGAAGGGTTCGTTGCTGCAGTGATGATTTTCTGCGTGGGGGCACTTGCTACAATGGGGTCTATCCAGTTAGGAATTACTGGAGATCCAGCGTTGCTTCAAACGAAGTCGGTATTAGATGGGATTACTTCTATCTTCCTTGCGGCAACGGAAGGGATTGGAGTAGGGCTTTCTGCAGTGGCGGTCATTGCATATGAGTTAATTTTAGTGGGCTTGTCTCAACTAGTGGCTCCTCATTTGAATGATGTGGTAACCGTATCGATGTCCGCGGTTGGATCGGTTCTTTTAGTTGGTTTAGCGATGAACTTACTAGGGATTACGAAGATTAAAGTATTAAACTTCTTGCCAGCCATTTTTATGCCGATTCTACTTGTACCGCTATTTGCGTTATTTTAAGAACAAGAAAACACCGGATCAAGA